>DATFRK010000975.1:0-3562 GCA_035263325.1 Pyrinomonadaceae bacterium
CAGCGCGTGAGCGCCGGATGGCCCTGGCGAGGGCCGAGATGGCCGGACGTTGCGAAACCACGCGCTTGTGCAATTCAATTTCAATGCGCAGCAGCTTCTGTGTTTCCTCTTCTTTCAACGAGGTGACGGGAATACCAGTCCAGCGGGCAATTACGTCCTCCACGTCGTCACGCGTCACTTCAGCGGAGACGAGCGCATCGTCTTGATTGCTACGAAAGGCGGGGTTATCGCCGTAGGATCGTGACCACTCGTTCAGCTCATTCCAATCGGCGAGATTGCCTTGTTCGCGCCTGACGCGGAGCTTGACGCGGGCGCCTGCCTCGTCAATCACATCGATTGCCTTATCGGGGAGAAAACGGTCGGGAATGTAGCGATGCGACTGGTAAACAGCCGCCTGGAGAGCATCATCGGTGTAACGAACCTGGTGAAAACTTTCGTAGCGCTCACGCACACCATCGAGTATGCCAACGGCTTCTTCTTCAGAGGGTGGCGGGACTTTCACTGCCTGGAAACGACGTTCGAGTGAGCGATCTTTCTCAATTGATTTGCGAAACTCGGCAGGGGTTGTAGCCCCGATACACTGAATCTCACCGCGCGAGAGAGCGGGCTTCAAAATGTTGGCCGCATCCAGCGATCCTTCCGCCGAGCCGGCGCCCACCAGCGTATGCAGTTCGTCGATGAAGACGATGTACTGCGGGTTCTCCACCAACTCACGCATGATCTGTTTAAGCCGCTCTTCAAATTGGCCGCGGTATTTTGTGCCGGCAACAATCAAGGAAAGATCCAGTGACAGGATGCGTTTGTTTTCCAAGAATGAAGGGACCTCGCCACGCACAATGCGTTGCGCCAGCCCTTCAACAATTGCGGTCTTGCCGACGCCGGGTTCACCGATCAGAACCGGATTGTTCTTGGTGCGACGGCAGAGAATTTGCACAACGCGTTCAATCTCCGCTTCGCGACCGATCAATGGGTCGAGCTTGTCGTTGGCGGCATCTTCCGTGAGATCCCGGGAGAACTCAACCAGGTGTGGAGTGTCTTTCTTCTGCGAGGTGCGGGCGTCCGCTCCCGACTGCCGGGCAATTTCGTCGCGAACCGCATTTAGCCGGAGTCCGCGTTCGTAAAGAATCTCCGCTGCCATCGAACGTTCTTCGCGCAGCAATCCCAGCAAGAGATGTTCGGTACCAATGTGGCGATGTTGTAACCGGTCGCTTTCCTCGTGAGCATAAGCCAGAACGTGCTTCGTCTCCGGCGCTAATGGCAGTTCAACTGAGGTTGAGATCTTCTCGCGCAGGAGGGTTCGCCCCTCAATTTCCTTACGAATTGATTCGATGGAAACCTGGGCTCGCGGGAAAAAGCGTCCCGTGAGTGTCTTGTCTTCACGCATCAATCCCAATAGGAGGTGCTCCGGTTCAATTGCGGGAGCACCAAACTGGGAGGCTTCGTACCGCGCGAAGAAGATTACCCGGCGCGCTTTTTCAGTGTAGCGTTCGAACATCTTGGTTAGCTCTTAAGGTCCTTATGATTACCATGCCGGGCAAAAACAAAAATGCCCGGCAATTGGTCGGCATTATAACCCATCAAGGAAGGGTCACGAAGTATTGTCCTGTTCTTTCTAATTAAAAGACACAACCCGAGTGTTTTTTCAGAGTTCATGCCAGTTAGATTCAACTACTTCACAGTTGAAACTCGGCCGTCCTTCAATACCAGAGAACGATCGCAAAGGTTTGCCAGTTTCTCGTTGTGGGTGGCCAAGACAACTATTCCCGACTGCAAACGAGCGTAGTTTATCAACGTTTTGCCAATCTCTTCACCTATTGCAGCGTCCAGATTTCCGGTTGGCTCATCTGCAATCAGCAGTCTTGGACCGGTAATGAACGCACGCGCCACTGCGACTCGTTGTTGCTCTCCGCCCGACAGGTGTGACACTGGATGAGCCAAACGGTCGCCCAATCCGAGCTTTTCCAACAGCTCGCCGGCCGCAGCCAGGGCAGTTTTCTTTTTTTGTCGGGAAATTAGGAGCGGCAAAGCTACGTTTTCGAGGGCGGTAAGATCGGCGAGCAGGTAGTGAAACTGAAATACGAAACCGATCTGCTGACGACGAAAGACCGATTCCTCATAAGCGCCAAGTCGTCCTACCTCAGTTTGACCCAGCCGAATTGACCCGTGATCCGCCTCGTCCAGCCCCCCGAGCAATTGCAGTAGAGTTGATTTGCCTGAACCTGATGCTCCAGTGATTGCAAGGCTCTCACCCGGAGCGACTGACAGCGTTACTCCACGCAGTACTTCGATTTTCTCGCCGCTCGGTCCGGTAAAACTTTTTCGGATGTCGACTGCTGTTAATGCTCGCTCACCGAGTATGAGCGGTTCACTCACATCGTTGGCAGTAGCAACAGATTGTGCTCGTAGTTGAGTCAATAATTTGGTCCAACAATTCTCTTTGGAGTTAGCCAGCGTCGCGTAGTGTATCCACTGGCCTCGCTCGCGCAGCTGCACGCGCCGGGTAAATCGTCGCCAGCACGCTGAGTCCAAGAGCGATCAATGCTGCAAGCACGACTTCGCTTACGCGAGCGTTCAAAGGGACATTGCTAATCGAATAGACATCCGCCGGCAAACTCACCACCTTGAATTGATTGCCCAGAAAGCAAGCTAACAAACCAACCACAACTCCCGCGAGCGCTCCGATTGAACCAACCACAGCTCCCTCCAATACAAAGAGCGACATCACTCCATTTCGCGTCGCGCCAAGCGCGCTGAGAATTGCAACATCTCGACGCCGTTCAACTACGATCAGAATCAGCATAGTCGTGATATTGAGTGCGGCAATCGCGATGATCAAACCGATTATGAAGAGGCCCATGCGACGTTCGAGTGCAAGAGCGGCGAAGAGTGGTTGATTCGCCTGTTGCCAGTCGATTATCGAGTAACCATTGCCCAGGCTGTGTTGCACCTTCGCGGCAGTAAGTTTTACTTCGTCAACGTCCTTGACCCGCACACTGATGACGGATGCAGCGTGAGTGCCACCGGCAAAGGCAGTTGCCACGTCCAACGACAGGTAAATCCAGGTCGAATCGTACTCAAACATTCCCGAACGAAAAATTCCCGCAACGCGGAGTCGATGCGGCGACGAAGCTCCGCTCTGTGAACCAGGGGAGGCTGCCGCAACTACCTGGAAGTCGTCACCAACTTTTAGTCCGAGTCGTTTGGCTAACTCCACTCCTATAACCGCCTGGGGCATCGACTGATCGGACCAGCTTCCGGCGAACAAAGGAGCAAATGAACCTTCCTGCAACCACTGTCCCAACTGACTCGCACCAGCTTCATTCTCCACTCCTCGCAAAACCGCGTAGGCTGATCCTTTTGGTCCATTGGCCACGCCGCCGTCATACGTCGTGGCGGAAGCAGCAACTACTCCATCGACCTGGCGGATCCGCTCAGACACTTTGAGGTAATCGGCGATCGGCAAACCATCCGCGCGCAACACATTTAAGTGCGCGGTTCCCTGCAGAATCTTGCTGCGCATCTCGTCGCGAAAGCCGTTTGACAACGCAAAAGCAACGATCAG
>DATFRK010000976.1:0-4875 GCA_035263325.1 Pyrinomonadaceae bacterium
CCATAGTCAAGACCGCTGTTTATTCGATCTAACTCTTGCAGGCTGGTCGGCGCCTTGAACATCACTCCGCGCCGCTGCAGGCAGGGACCGACTTTCGTTAGCACCTCCGTAGCTGTCAACACAGTAGCAGTTAGGTGTAGCTTCCAACCTTGGTCCGGATCGTCTCTTTCCGCTGACCGACTATAACGCCAGGTTGAGTCGGGAAAACTGACGGGCAAGAAATGACTGACCACGCGTTCCCACTCACGCTCAAGTCGTTGCACTCGTTTGAGGTGAACTGGATATTGCTTCATCTTAACTGTGAGTCAAGTTCCGGTTCGCGTGTGCACGCACAGCATCAAGTAGGACCAGTTAACAACCGTATCCAACTGGAGGCTGCACGTGCACGAGGTTGCGAGTAGAGCTGCGAAGGACGGCAAGGCTAACGTTTAGTGGCCTTCTTCTTGGACTTTCCCTTCGCATTGAGTTTTGCTTTTGGCTTCTTCTTCGCGGCCTTGGGTTTGGCCTTGGGTTTGGCCTTTGCTTTGGGCTTTGGCTTCGGTTTGGGCTTGGGCTTGGCTGTTACCTTTGGTGCTTTGCCCACCCCCAACTTGGCCATACTCTCGGGCGCCGACGGCGCCAGCTGAAAGAGAAATAGTTTTGTGGTTGTCGGAGTGCCAGCGGTGCTCACCGGAAACACGTCACTGAGATCGCCAGCACACATTTGGCCTTGCGAGATTGCCACTTCCGGCGCGGTGAAAGCCGCAAGGGACGCCGGGTCATCAGCAAAGTAAGCCAAAATGTCGGACCATGAATTGATGAAGTCAGTTGCCGCTTCAGGCTCTGCGAATCCGGCTTGATTCAGGGCCGCTCGCGTTGAACAAACTGATGCAGCCTTCGACTGGAACTCTGCTGCAAAACCTTCATCGAAAGTTTCGCGAGTATCCACTACCAGGTCAAGTAACTCCTCAATAGTCACAATGGACCTCCTTATGTTGGGGGCTCTGGTACTCCTTCTGAGTCTTTACATAAAGGCGGGCACAACGAAGGCGTGAGAAAACGATTGGGCCACGCCATCCATGAAATTCTCTCCGGGCACCTCAATGGCAACCTCAGGCAAGGAAGGCTGTCGCATTACAGGGTGAAATTTCATGACCTTCAGGCTTTAAAACAGACAAGCTGAAAGTCCCCACAGTCTGTGCCGGTTAGGGCGACTCTGGAGGCCTTACTACCTGGCCCTCAGTCCGGTCCACGTTGGGAAAGTTATCTAATACCTTCCGACCTATTTGTCAATCTTTATGATATGGAGCGCGGGCGGCCCGCCCGCATCTCGCGCTTCAGACATTTGAACGATCGTCACACTTAAGAGAATTGAGCCCTCGCCAAACTTCAGGGAGTTGAGCCAGGCGAAGGAATGCGGGGCGGGCTGCCCGCACTCGCAGATCATTGCTTTTTTGTGGAGCGAGGCGGAGAATGCACCAAGAATTAAATACTACTCGCCCCGCTGCTGCTCCCCGTGAAAGCACATCAAGTCTCCCATTACCGCATTCTCAACAAACTCGGAAAAGGCGGAATGTCCGAGGTTTACCTGGCCGAAGACACGGTGTTGGATCGCCGCGTCGCGGTAAAGTTCGTACTTCCCGAACTGCTTAGTAGTGACCTCTCCAAAAAGCGCCTCATTCGCGAAGCGAAGGCCATTGCCTCTTTGGACCACCCAAACATCTGTTCCATCTACGAAGTTGGTGAGGACGGCGACCAGACCTTCATCGTAATGCAGTATGTTGAAGGCCTAACGCTGGCCGCCAAACAGAAAGCCGAAAAACTGGATCTCAAGCAGTCGATTTCGATTGCGGCCCAGGTGGCGGCCGCACTGGATGAGGCCCATTCTCGCGGGATAATTCACCGGGACATCAAGCCGCACAATATTATGGTAACGGCAAACGGATTGGTGAAAGTCCTGGATTTTGGTCTATCGAAAATTGTTCAAAGTAAACACCAGACGCCGGCACGGGAAGCTGAAGCGGATGTCGACACACTAAGCCTCATTTCCGATCCCGGGTTGGTGATCGGGACTTTGCCCTACCTCTCTCCGGAACAAGCTCGCCGCGACCAACTTGACGTACGCAGTGATATTTTCAGCTTTGGTATCGTGCTTTATGAAATGATCAGCGGTCAGCATCCGTTTTCACGCCGAAACTCAGCGGAGACGTTGCTCGCGATTGCGACCTACAACCCACCGCCGTTAGCAAACTACGCGGCCAACATCCCACCCGAGCTCGAACTAATCGTCGCCAAATGTTTGGAGAAGAGCCCTGACAGACGCTACCAATCGGCACGTGAGCTCCTGATCGATCTGGACCATCTGCAGCGAAAGCTTAATGCCGATGTGCTCACTGCTGAGCAAGGTCATTCGACAGCTCGGATAGAACCATTTTGGCAACGTTCAGAGTTCGTTCCTTACTTGCTGGGTGTTTCGGTGCTCGCATTGATTGTGGCGGCCTATTTCATCCTGCCCAAACCTGCTCCACCGCCAATGGCAATCACTTCGGTCGCAGTTCCTCCCTTTGAGCTTTCCAGTGAGAGTCCGGCCACTGAGGACACCAAGGCACTGATGGATTGGATGTCTGAAAGCGTTGCTAATAGTCTGCAGGAGTTGCCGGTGTTGACCAAGGTTATTGCTCCGTATTCGATGCTCGGAGCCAAGAAGGAGGACGTTACGCCACAAGCAATCGGCGAGCGTTACGGAGTACAGGCCGTGCTGATCGGTCAATTCAGTCAGCTGGGCGATGAAATCAGCATCCAGATCAATCTCATTAATACCAATGACAACCGCCTCATCAGAGGCCGACACTACAGCTTTCCGAAAGCCAACAGCAATACTGTAAAGGGCGAAATAGCGTCGCAAATTACAGAGGATCTCCGGGTGAAGTTAACGCCCGAGGATCAATTGCGCTTGGCACAGCGCGACACTAACAGTGCTGAGGCTGCTATTGATTATCAAAAGGGGCGCGAGTACTGGTACAAACGACATCGTCAGGACATCAAAACAAGTATTGATTATTTCAAACGGGCCATCGAGAAAGATCCCTCCTACGCTAAAGCACACGCCGGGCTCGCCGATGCCTATGCAGTTTTGGCTGGTAGTGAGAATCCCACCGAGAATTCGGCGTTAGCCAGACTCGAAGCGGAAAAGGCGCTCAGTCTTAATAACAAACTTGCTGAAGCGTACACCTCACTGGCACTGGTGGCTTTTAAATTTGACTGGGATTGGCCCAACGTTGAACTGAAATTCAAGAATGCGATACAGCTGAAACCCAATGCGGCCGACTCGCACTATTGGTACGCTTCATTTCTTTCTGCTATGGGACGAGGAGATGAAGCAATTACGGAAGCCAGGCGGGCGGCTGAGCTCGACCCTCTAAACCCAACTTACCGTTTGCAGGTCGCGCGCGTCTCCTATCTCGCGCGTCATTTAGAGGAGGCCCTGACAGAATGTCAAAACGCCCTCAAAATGAATCCAAACTCTGCGGTGGCCCATTACATCCTGGGGTTTATCAATCACGACAAGAAACAGTACGACGCTGCGCTGGCTGAATTCCAGCGGGCCCTCAACTTCACTGACGATAAGGCTTACATCAAGTCGGCCATTGGCGTCACTTACGCTGATTCCGGCAAGAAGGTTGAGGCGCGAAAGATCCTGGAAGAGCTACAGCGGCAAACATCTCCTCCAGTCTCTCCCACAGATATTGCGGCCGTCCAAATCAGCCTCGGTGACAAGGACCAGGCGTTTGCCTCACTGGAGAAGGCTTATCAGGAACGCGATGACTTGATCGCTTACTTAAGAGTGGACCCGATCTATGACAGTCTTCGTCCTGATCAACGTTTCAGCGATTTACTTCGCCGCGCCAAACTTCAGTAGGTTACTAAACGCCGTGTGAGTCACACTTCAATGATCTCGATGAAACGATTCTTGCTCCTGCTCCCATTGGCCTTTATTGGTCACCAACTCACCGCCCAGGGGCAAACTTCAGCAACGCAACAGCCCAAACACCTTCTTTTTGATTTCCGGCTCAACCGAACGACTGCGCCGTTAAAAATTCCGCTCGCGACGCAAAGGACCATCCTGGGAAAGGTCTTCCGCCGGTATCTCACTGACGAAGCAAAGTGCAATACTCAGTTTCAGGCCAACGGATCGGATCCACTGAAGGCTGCTCGCACTGCCGGACAGATAGTGCCCTCAATCGTTGGTATGTCTAGCGGCAGCTTTACTGCTCCTGGACAAACCGAGACGCTTTACCTTATTTCCGTTGGCGAATGCAACGCCTCTCACGCTGACAATTTCGGCACTAAGCGAGCCGCCATCTTCTCGGGCCAGCAACTGGTGGCTGACGTCGACGCTGACTTTAAGATCAATATTGAAAGCAAAACGGATCTCAATGGCGATGGCCTTAACGAATTGTTGCTCTCCGGTGGCGATATGAACCAGGGTGTGCTGATTGAGACTGCGGCCCTGGTTGATTTTCCCAACGGTCGGCGACGAGTAATCGAGGACTTCGGAACCGTGACTGAGGACTCTTGCGCTTCCGGCCTCCCCGGCAGCATGGCGAAAGCGTCGGTGATTTACCTGGTCGACGCCGCTGCTGGCCAAATGCCGAAACTGCGGATCGAAAACTTCCAGGCGAGTTGTCGCACACCAAAGCGGTGGCGATTCCTATCAACCGGAAAGATGCAGGAATAAGGAGCGCGGCTCTACAGAGTTGGTTCTAAAAATTCTGAGTAATCTGGCGACCTAGTGCGCGGCCGCAGCTTGTCTCAACACCTCGATTTCGAGCTTCGACATCTGCATCATCGCCTTCATCACTCTTTCCGCTTTAGCGCGATCTTTGTCCTGCAATA
>DATFRK010000977.1:0-8691 GCA_035263325.1 Pyrinomonadaceae bacterium
ATTGCAGAGCCAGGTGGAGAAAGCACGAGGCGAGCGGTAATTTCTTAGAGTTAACTCTCGAAGCATGTCCTTCCTAAAACGTCTCCTTCTTTTTGCTGCTATCGTTCTTGTCGCCCCTGTTCTCTATCTGCTTCTTTGGCCGACTCCGATCAATCCCGCTGGGTGGAATCCGACGGCCGCTCCGTTGTTGACAGGCCCGTATCAGCAAAACAGTCGTTTGGCCGGTGTCGAACGATTGTCGCTCGGTGACGGGCGAGCACCGGAAGATGTCGCGCTCGACGCAGCAGGTCGAATTTATGCAGGCTTCGACGATGGCCGCATCATTCAGTTGCAGGCAAACGGCACCCAGCCACGAGTCTTTGCCAATACGCAGGGTCGGCCGCTTGGTCTGATTTTCAATCACGCGGGCGACTTGATAGTCGCCGACGCGATCAAGGGGCTGCTATCGATCAATCCGAGCGGTGAAGTGCAGTTGTTGAGTGACGGCGCAGACGGAGTGAAGTTTGGCTGTGCAAATGATCTCGACGTCGCAGCAGACGACACCATTTACTTCACTGACGCTTCGGCCAGGTTTCCGATGTCGCAGTTCACTTCCGACCTTCTGGAGCATCAGCCAAACGGACGCTTGCTGGTGTTTGATCCCAGGACGCGACAGTCGCACACGCTCGTTAAAGATCTGTATTTCGCAAACGGCGTGGCCGTGAGTCCTGATCAATCGTTTGTGCTGGTGGTGGAAACGGGAGAGTACAGAGTGCGCCGGGTTTGGTTGCAAGGTCCGAAGCAGGGGCAGTCGGAAACCTTCATTGATAATCTCCCTGGTTTTCCGGATGGCATCCTATCCAACGGCAAGGACAAGTTCTGGTTGGCGCTCGTAACGCCTCGGGACGAGATGTTCGATCGTATGTTGCCCCATCCGTTTGTGCGCAAGATGGTCTATCGCCTGCCGAAGTTTATGCAGCCGGCTCCGAAGCGATATTCGTTTGTGCTGGCGTTGAGTTTGGATGGGAAAGTAGTGGAGAACTTACAGAACCCCGCGCCGGATTGCTATGCGGAGATTACGAATGTGGTCGAGCGAGACGGCAAGTTGTACTTTGGCAGTATCGGTGAGAACACGGTAGGTCGATTCACCTTGCGGTGAGTTGACGCAAGGCAGCGAATTCCAGCCAGCTGCCTAGACTATGCCCAAAATTCGATTACCATCGTTTTTTTGGTGTGTGAGTTCGTGTGATTTCGTGGATCGTCTGTTCCACTGGAGTTGACCCCTAGATTGAGACAATCTTATTTGACACACTTGCCAAAAGAAAGGAGAGGCAAGTGGGAAGTAAGAGAGTGGGGCGCTATTCAAACGAGTTCCGCGAGATGGTAATCGAGCGGATGAAGCAAAGTAACAACATCACGGCTTTGGCCAAAGAACTCGGATTAGACCGATCGCAAATGTATGTCTGGAAGCGACGGTTAGACCCCGAGAGGCGAGTGGCGGAAGGGCTACCAGCGACCCGCGAAGAGCAACTCGAGCGTCGCGTCAGTGAACTGGAACGAGCACTGGCGACCAAGACGCTGGAGTTGGATTTTTTCAAGGGTGCCTTGCAGACGGTCGAGGCTCGACGCCGGCAGAGAAGAAACTCTGGCGACAAGACATCTACCACTACATCCGAGGAGTGATGTCCTTGCAAGGCAGTCTAGGTGTAGAGCGGATGTGTCAGTTGGCCCAGGTTAGCCGGGCTGGCTTTTATCGCTCGCTGCAGGAGCCAACGCGGGACCAGGATGAGATGGCGCTGCGCGCAGCGATTCAGGAACTCTTCCTTGAACACAAGCGGCGCTATGGTTGGCCGCGCATCACTCGGGCCCTGCAGCAACGAGGCATGCAAGTAAACCATAAACGAGTGCAGCGGTTGATGAAGGAAGATAATTTGCTGGCGGTACAGCCCCGCGCTTTCAGAGTAACAACCGACTCGACACATGAGTTGGAGGTGTATTTGAATCTCGCCCGCAAATTGAAATTAACTGGCATTAATCAGTTGTGGGTGGCCGATATTACCTATATTCGGCTGCAAAAGGAGTTCGTTTATCTGGCGGTCATTTTGGACGCCTTCTCGCGCAAGGTAGTGGGCTGGGAGCTCGCTAGAAGCTTGGGAACAGGTTTACCAAAAGCGGCGTTGGAGATGGCCCTGGCCTCACGTCAGCCAGTGAGGGGATTGGTCCATCATTCGGATCGCGGCGTGCAATACGCTTCCGCTGCGTACGTGCAGGTCTTAGAGCAGCACGCCATACTTCCCAGCATGAGTCGACCAGGGAACCCTTATGACAATGCTTTTTGTGAGAGTTTCATGAAAACCCTGAAACGAGAGGAGATCTACGCCAACAGTTATCGCGACCTCGAACATTTGCGCGCCAACGTCGAGGCATTCATCGAACACTATTACAATCGTTGTCGCTTACATTCGGCGCTCGGTTATCTATCGCCGGAGCAGTTCGAACAGGGTTTAAGTGCTGACAACAAAACCGCAGCCTTAAGGCTGAGTTTTTTCAGGCATGAGGAGAGCTATCGAGCTGATAGTAGTCAGCAAGAGAAAGGGAGCAATCTTCCGATCGCTCCCCGGACCATCAGCATCGATGAGCCTCCGATTGGCTATTCCTCGGTGAGTTGCTCTCCAGCAGAGCTCACCTCCGCTTCACCAATCGCTGGTGATTGTGGCGCAAAACCTCAGACTGGAAAATAAAAAACTTTGACCAACCATGCTGTGTCAATTACGAACTGTCTCACGAAAGGGGTCAACCCCACCACCACCCGGAAGGTACGATCCACGAATTCACACGAACCCATGCGAACAAAGCAGCACGGCAGTCCGACTGAGTCGCTGAGAATTGCTCAATTGCTGACTACAAACTACCCAACTGTATATTTCCTTACCAAGAAAGCGTGCTTGTCAGCGATCAAAATACTCAGCAAATCTAACTGAGCCGCAATAGACTGCTTATCTCGTATCCAGTTGGTCCTTCGCGCGTTTTCGGGCTCACTTCAAGAGCCGCTCGTAACTCTTGCAGTCAAGGTGTTTAGCTTCTTCTCCCAACGCTTCCCGCAACGCGGCATAGCGGTTGTTAGGAAAGTCCCCGAGGCAGATTTTCAGATTGAGCGAGGTCTCCCCCCGGCGTTGACTCATTGCTCGCCACCAAGGGGAGCCAAAACGACGATGATCAATCTATTATCAGCGGCAACCTCAACACCCAAAAACCTATTCAAGACCAAGGATTTAATTGGTAGTCTCATGCACAAGCTCTCTCCAGAGCTTATCAACACCATCAACAACCTCGGAGTGGAGCAGCGTTACTCAGCGCTGGAAAACTATTCCGACTTTCTCTCTGGCAAACAAAAATCAACCACCAGTTCAACCACCGAACTGGGCGTGAATGCTACTAGACGCTGCATACTCGAGTGGGGCGGGGACCCTGCGCGAATAGGCTTGCTGATAGCGGCCACTAACACGCCCGACCAAATGCTGCCCTGCCTGGCCTCGGAAGTGATGGGTAAGACTCACGGCTTACTGTCACGTTCGCTCAGAACCGTAAGCATGCAGGCTCAAGGGTGCTCCGTGTTGCTCAAGTCAATCGAAGTGGCACAGTGGTACCTGGCAGCAAATCCCGGAAGGCTGGCAATAGTAGTCATGGCCGAAGCCCATACTCCCTATGTGGCTCCGCTTTTGCGGGATGAATACCACGGTTTCCGTGAAATCCTAAGAATGAGGAAGGAGCAGAAACTTGATCCCGTTAGCTTTGAGCAACAAAGGTTGGATACGACCCTGGTAATCCAATCGATGCTTTTTGGCGACGGCGCGGTGGCTCTACTCGTAGGAACTGAAGAGGGTAAACCCGCGTTCGGACCCATCTCCCACCTGACCAATGATGAGCCAAGCGATATGAACCTACTCACCATGGTCAGTAACAGCTCACATCCCCTCTTGAAGGGTAGACCTCAGTATTTCATGCAGCCCCGAGTTCCCTCGCGCGGGGCTCATTATGCAGTAACAACCGTCAAGAACGTCTTGCAACACCCAGACTCTCCCGTTTCGGATTTGGACCACGTGAGCGATTGCCTGATTCATACCGGAAGCAAGAAGATCCTTGACGGAGTTTGTACACAACTCTCCCTGCAACCCGACTCGTCCAAGGTCCTTAGCTCATACAAGGTTCTAAAAGGCTACGGAAATCTTTCCAGCGCCTCTACCGGTTTTATGTTGGCGCAAAAGAACGAATGGTCAGGGCCAACTATTATTGTTGGTTTTGGGGTTGGCTTTGCTGCAAGTGCTGGGATTATGAACTACAACTGAAGGATGGCCCATGGGCCTCCGGCCTTTGGCTTTGGCTCCCGAACAGCTTTTGTACGAAGTACAAGTACAAAGCACCAAGGCCAAAGGCCGTCTTTATGCGCCGACTTTTTCGAGCTCATTAGCCAGCAGCGTGTTGATGGTCAACTCCACCTGGCTGAAGTCGAAGGGCTTGCCAATGATTCCGTCAACCAGGTGCTCGTCTCCAGCCGGCGGTCGGGTGGTCGAGCCATAACCCGTCACCAACACAATCTTCACATTGCGAAACTGTTTGCGAATGGCCCTGGCTGTTTCCCAACCATCCATTTCCGGCATCGCCAGATCAGTGAAGACGAGATCGAAGTCCCCCACGAGCAGTTTTTGCAGAGCATCGAGTCCGCTCTCCGCCAGGACTACCCGGTGATTTACCGCTTGCAGCATCTCAGCCAGCGTTTCTCTAACGGTGGGCTCGTCATCAACCACGAGTATTCGCAGCATGCGCCCGTCATCAACCACTGACGGTGCCTCCACTGTTAAAGCATCCGGTAACACAGCGGGCAGATCGATGGTAAAGACTGTTCCCTGGCCCGGTTCGGAAGCGACGCTCAGCGTGCCTGCATGCCGTTCGATAATGCTGTAACTAACTGACAAGCCGAGTCCGGTTCCGTGAGCTCCCTTGGTGGTGAAGAAGGGCTCAAAGATCCGCTGCCGAATGTCCTCGGGCATGCCCAACCCCGTGTCGGCAAACTGTAACTGTAGCCGGTCGTCACAGCGGCGACAGCTGATCGATAGCGTCCCACCTTTGGGCATCGCATCGACCGCATTGACGATCAGGTTGACGAAGACTTCCCGCAGCTCTGAAGCGCTGCCATGCGTGCTATGACCACTATCTGTTTCGAGTTTGACTTCGTATTCCAGTCCTCTCAGTCGCGCCTCATTCTCCCAGCGCGTACGCGTGATCTCGATCGCGTCGTCGAGCAGAGTGCGCACATCGAGTAACTCAAACTCCTTCACGGGCGAGCTACGGGCGAAGGTCTGGATACGTCTCACGGTGGCAGCGGCGTCTTCGGCCGCCGTTTGAATGATGTCCAGATTGCGCACCAGTCCGTCGTCCTTGAGTTGCCGGCGCAGCAACTGGGCGCGTCCTAAGATCGCCGCCAGTGAATTATTGAAATCATGGGCGACGCCGGATGCGAGTTGACCGAGGGCACGTAACTTCTCCGCCTGGGTAGCCCGTTCACGTTCCTCTTTTTGCTCGGTGATGTCGCGAGCAATGCCCAACACGCCGGTTGTTTCTCCTTCCACCACCAGCGGAGAATTATCTACCCGGGCGTAACGCAGTCGACCGTCGTAGGCGAAGTAACGCATCTCGTACGTTTGCGGTTGCCCGTGCAGGGCCGCGTCCAACTTTTGTTGTACTAGTTCACGGTCGCCCTCGTAGACCATCTCGAGCAGGTTTCGCCCTATGAAAGAGCTGCGTTGATGACCCAGGCCTTTGAGCGTCGCTGTGTTGCACCACTTGAAGCGTCCGGTGGGATCGACGGCGTAAATAGATTCGCGCGCACTCTCCAGGATGTTTGTCAAAAGCGACTGGTGCTCGCGCGCTACTGCCTGCACTTTGCGCAACTCTGAAAGATCACGTGCAGTACACACCACGGCCAGGGTCCGGTTCTTCTCGTCAAGCACCGGCTCGACTGTTACCAGTAGCGGTCGATTCAGACCGCGCGGGGTCAACTCGATGGTGACACTGCGAGCACTTTCAATGGCTTTCTCGACGATGCAAGTCTGCTCGCCATCGTGAGTCCGCAGGATGTCGCAGCACTTGCGCCCGAGTAAGGCTTTCGGATGAAGATCTTCTAACGCCGCCCCCGCCCGGTTAACCCGCTTCAAGTCGCCAGCCCGATCAAAGATGAAGATGCCGTCCGACATGGCGTCGAACGTTATTTCCCACTCTGTCTTGCCGCGCGCGACCATCTCAAACAGCTCGGCCTGTTCGATGCCGACCGCCAATCGTTCTGCCAGCGCGCTAACCAGGGCCAGGTCGTCTTCCGTCCAATGCCTGAGGCGGTCTTTCTGGTGAATACAAAGCACAGCGCGAAACTCGCCTTTGACGATTAGCGGGTAGTTGATCTGTGAGCGGACGGCTCGCCTGCGCGCGTGATCGCGAACGTAAGCTGAGAATTCTTCAGGGCCTTCCGCATAGTTCAAGGCGTCGTTGATTATTAATGGCTGACTCGATTCGAGTAGCTGTTGTCCGATGGGATCGTCATAGGTAACGTCGATCTCGCCGATGCTGTCGATGCCTGGCGCCAGGAACTCGTGTTCCAGGGTCGAACCGGCAAACTCGTTGTTGTACAGGTACAAGTGCACCCTTGACGCGGCCAGCGCGCGTCCCAACTCGCGAGTTGCCGTGCTCAATACTTCGGGCAAACTCAGCGATGCCCGGATCGCAGTAGTGAGACGATTCACCAGCGCCTCGCGCGTGGAGGTCATTTCTGCTTTCTGATAAAGCTCGGCTTGCCTGATGGCTATACCGGTCTGGTCGGCGACGGCTTTCGCCAGGGCTATGTCAGCCTCGCTCCAATGCCGCAACACTTTTGTGGTTGAGAGAGCAAAGGCAGCCGGAACGTCGTCGCCAACTCTGATCGCGACGTACATGATCGACTGTACACTCGCCTTCGCCAGGATACTGTTATAAAGATCGGTAATCCGGGGATCTCCGGCAGCATCATTGAATGCCAGCACGCCGGTTTGCCCCAGCGCCTTGATTAGTGACTGTAAATGGGTGAGAGCGAAATCTGAGGCGGCCGGTTCTACTCCCTCAACGTGATACTCGGCTACGTTGATGGCGCAAGCTGTCTGATCGTCGCGAATAAACAATGAGCAGCGATCAACCTTCAAATAAGAGCCAAGTTCTCTGACTGCAGTCTCGAAGATCTCCTGGCTGTCGAGTGAACAACGTATTGCCTGGGAGATGCGGTGAGTTACCGCTTCGCGCTGGGCTTGTTGGGCCAGGGCCTCTTCGGCACGCCGCCGCTCACTGATGTCTACGCCAACGCCGGCCACGAACCTTTTGCCCGCGGAGTCAATAGTCGGAAACTTGAAGACCAACCATTGATGCGGAGTACCTTCAGTGGGGACGGTTTCAATGACCTCTTCCGCATGGCCGGAGTTGAGAATCATCAAGTCGTGCTGGTGTGTTTCCGCGGCGAAGGCTGATGGCAACCAATCGAACGAGCGCTTGCCGAGCAGGAAGCCCAGCTTCTGACCGAACAGACGTTCGAATGGTTTGTTGACGTAAACGTAACGACCCTCCGAGTCTTTCATGAAAGCGATGGCCGGACTGTTGTCCATGAAGCTATCGAAGAATGCCTGGCTATTACGCAGTGCTTCTTCGGAGCGTTTTCGCTCAGTGAGGTCTCGTGCGATGCCCTGGATCCCGGCCGGCTTGCCATCGCGGAAGATCAATCGGGTGCTCACCTCGAGCCGCACTCGCTGCCCGCCTTTGGCAACTATTTCCAGTTCATAAACGGTAGAACCTTTCCGCGACGCCTTCTGCGCCATCATGCCCAGCGCCAGGTTCAAATACTCAGGCGCTATCACATCGGCGATATTCATCCGTAGCGCTTCCGCTTGCGCGTAGCCAGTGATGCGTTCGCCGCTGCGATTCAAAGAGGTGAAGTTACCATTTAGATCATGAGTGTAGATGATGTCGTTGGCGTTCTCGAATAACTCCCGGTAGCGCTCCTCACTCTCGCGGATGGAAATCTCTGCGCGCCGACTGTCGCTGATATCCATCGCCACCCCAATGACTCCCTGGGTAATGTCGTCCTCATCAGTCAGAGGCGAATAGCGCACCTCAAAAACCAACTCGCCAACCTCAACGGAGGTTGTGAACGACTCGCCGGCCAGGGCCCGTCTGATGTTGCGTTCCACCCGGGGAGTATCGGCGTAGACCTGGTACGCGGATTTGCCAACCAGTTCGCCGGGTTTCAGACCAAGTAATTTGAGTCCCTCACCTTCGGAGATAGTGAAGATTCCATTTCTGTCAGTGGCAAAGAGGATCAGCGCAGCACTACCGACAACGGTGCGCAGTTGTGCTTCACTTTCCCGAAGCGCCTCCTCCGTGTTTCGCTGATCGGTGATGTCGCGCACCACGCAGCGCACACCGATCGGTTGACCGCGTCGATCATACTCAACCGTCATCACGCCCTCGAGGTGGCGCAACTGACCACGGGTGTTATTCAGACGATAAGTTGATCTTGCCGGATAGACGTTCCGGAGATTGTTGGTATACGCGATGTCGCGAGCAGCAGACTCCGCGTCAATTAGATTGCTAAGATGTTTTCCGACTAGCTTGCTGGCGGGCTGACCAAAGAATCGAGCACCG
>DATFRK010000978.1:0-10226 GCA_035263325.1 Pyrinomonadaceae bacterium
AGGATGGCGACTTCGTGATCAATGCTGCAGGCACCTTGCCTGACGGCAAGACTTTTACCGGGCCACAGGGCCTGAAGCAGATCTTGAAAGCCCAGCCCGACGCATTTGCCGAGACCTTGACGCGAAAGCTGCTAATCTATGCGCTGGGCAGAGGACTTGAACCCACTGACGACGCGGCTGTTAAGCAGATCGCCAACAAAGTGGCGGCTGACAAATATCGTTTCTCCAGTATGATCCTGGGCATAGTCAACAGCGAACCGTTTCAGCAGCGAAGAGGAGAGCGCGCGCAATGATCATCACCCGTAAGCGATTACCGAGGCGGACATTTTTGCGTGGCCTGGGCACCATCGTTGCGGTGCCCCTGCTTGACGCGATGGTTCCGGCCCTGGGGCGCGGCGGTGCTCTCCAGGCAAAAGCGCCGGTGCGGCTGGCGATTGCTTATGTGCCAAACGGCATTGTGATGAAAGACTGGACGCCGAAGTCTACCGGTAAAGCCTTCGAGTTCACGCGTATCTTGAAACCGCTGGAAACATTGCGCGAGGACTTGCTCGTCCTTTCGAATCTCGACTCTTATACCGGCAACGCGCTTGGCGATGGCCCCGGAGACCACGCTCGCGCGGGCGCTTCGTTTTTGACCGGTGTTCATTGTCGCAAGACTGCCGGCGCTGACATACGGGGCGGCGTTTCGGTCGATCAATTTGCCGCTACAAAGCTTGCCGGAGCCACTCGCTTTCCTTCTCTTGAACTTGGTTGTGAGGATTCGCGCACTGTTGGCGACTGCGACTCGGGATATAGTTGCGCTTATACCAATAGTCTCTCGTGGCGCACTCCGCAAACGCCAATGCCACCGGAGGTCAATCCACGCGCCGCCTTTGAGCGTTTGTTTGGCACCGCTGAAGATCTGAACCTCGATCCCCAGACCAGGGCACAACGGCTAAAGTATCGCAAGAGCATTCTGGACTTCGTCAGAACCGACACACAGAATCTGAGCAAGACACTGGGACCAGCCGATCGACGCAAACTTGACGAGTATCTCTATTCTGTCCGAGAGGTAGAGCAACGGATCGAGAGTGCTGAGAAAGACACTAACCAGGTTGCGCCCGCGATAGACAAGCCAGCCGGTATACCTTTTGAATTTCCAGAGTATGCAAAATTAATGTGCGACTTACAGGTGCTCGCGTTCCAGGCAGACTTGACCCGCGTGGTTACGCTGGTGATTGCGCGCGAGGGCAGTAACCGAGTCTACCCTGAAATCGGCATCAGCGATCCACACCATCCTTTAACGCATCACCGCAACAATCCGGAATGGATCGATAAGGTTACGCGCATCAACACGCTGCACACCGAGTTGTTTGCCTATCTTTTGCAACGTCTCAAAGCGACAAAAGAGGGCGACGGCACGCTATTGGACCACTCAATGGTGCTCTATGGCAGTGGTATCGCAGATGGAAACGCGCACACTCATGAAGCGTTACCGGTCTTGCTAGCGGGCCGTGGTGGTGGCAGTATCAAATCGGGAAGCCATCTGGTGGCGGCTAAAGGCACGCCGATTACGAACCTCTACCTTTCGCTGCTCGATCGCATGGGAGTGCATCAGGAGAGCCTGGGCGATAGTACCGCAAGATTTGAGGTTTGAGGATCCATCTGGTCTGAGGCGAAGGTTGTAGACGTTATTGGTCAGTGATCATTTGATATTGCTCATTTGTTATTCGGTTTGATTACTGTTTCGGAACAAGCCGACCAGAAAGAGTAGTCCAACCCAATCAGGCACGTCATGAAAAGATTGTTCCTCCTCCTCTTCCTCGCTGTGACTTTTACGACAAGTAGCTTTGCTCAGTCTGGCCGTCGCGTTAGCTCACCAGCACCTTCGCAACCTGTCGCGCCGGTGCAACCATCGCTTACCGCCGAACCGGAAGCTCGCCCGGCGCCACCGCCAATGCTACTTTTCTTACCAGAGGCGCTACGTGACCACGAAATAAAAGCACTTGATAACACCACTTTCCGGCTCGAAGACTTTCACGGCAAGGTCGTCGTAATCAACATTTGGGCCTCATGGTGCGGTCCCTGCCGCCGAGAGATCCCGGAGTACGAAAAGGTACGCAAGTCGTACCAGGGAAAAGACGTGGAGTTCGTGGGCTTGACCACTGAGGACCCGCGCTCGGCAAGCGACAAGGTGAACAGGTTCTTGCGGGAGACTCCCTTCGCTTTTCGCCTAGGCTGGGCTGACCGCGAATTGGCCCGCACGTTGATGAATGGCCGAGGCGCCATCCCGCAAACGCTGGTGATCGATGGCGAGGGACGCGTGCTCAATCACTGGTCCGGCTACTCCCCTGGGCAGAGTGGCAGCCGGCTAAAGCAAGCCATTGAACAAGCTCTCAAGGGTGGAAGCTAAGGCGAGCCCTGGTTCTTCAAACTTTCTCGCAGGTTCAGACTCCTTACTAACCGGTGTAGGTTCGTCGGCAGCAGGCCGAGTCGTTTAGCGGCCTCCGTGTAGTTGCCGCCTGACTCTTCCAGGGCTTTGATAATGATGCTGCACTTGGCGTCCTTTACTTGTTCATGGTACTGCGTCAGCTGCAGCGTGTTGTTGCCCGTTTCGTAGAGAGTTTCGGACAGGTCATCCTGGGTGATCATGTCACTGGACCCGAGCACCACGGCGCGCTCAATCACGTTCTGCAGTTCGCGCACATTTCCAGGCCAATCGTATGCTCGCAGCAGTGCGCGCGCCTCCGAGGAAATTCCCTGGACGCGTCGTTTACATTTCTTACTAAAGACCGAAACAAAATAACGCGCCAGCAGCTGAATATCATCACGTCGCTCTCTTAATGGCGGCATCGTGAGGGTAACGACATTCAAACGAAAGTAGAGATCCTGGCGAAAGGTACCGTCGCTGACCGCTTGCTCTAAATTCTTGTTGGTGGCGGCGACGATCCGCACGTCTGTCTTGATCGGCGTGGCACTCCCCACCCGCTCAAATTCCCGTTCCTGAATAACGCGTAACAGCTTCGCCTGTATCAAAGGAGTAAGTTCCCCGACCTCGTCAAGGAACAACGTTCCCCCGTTGGCAATTTCCAGCTTGCCGCGTTTTTGGGCGATGGCCCCGGTAAATGCTCCCCGCTCGTGACCGAACAACTCGCTTTCCAGCAATGTCTCCGAAAGGGTTGCGCCATTGATAGCAATAAATGGTTTCGCGCTACGCCTACTGTTGCCATGAATTGCATGAGCGGCTAACTCTTTGCCGGTACCGCTCTCACCGCGAATCAAGACTGTTGCCTCAGACGGTGCGGCTTTACCGATGAACTGGTAGACGGCCCGCATAACCTCGCTTTCACCGATCATCTGGTGCTCAATCCCGATCTCCTTCTGCAGTCTTTGATTCTCATTAGCAATCCACTCACAGTGCCGGGCGTTATCAAAGGCGCTCGCGGCAATTCCGGCAATCGCTGTTAACAACTGCAGATGCCCTTCGTCGAAACGAGACGCGGCGTGGCTGGTGTCGAGATAGATGACTCCTCGTGATTTTCCAAAGGTAATCAGGGGCACACACAAGACTGAACACACAGGCGTTTCCAACAAACTCACTGCCTCGTCGAGGCCAGCAGCATCGAAGAGATCATTGCTGAGTAGAGCAACTCCCTCGCGCAAAACCTGGGTAGTCACCGTCTTGCTGATCTTGATTGAGTCGTCCGGTCCAGTCCGGCTGGTCCAGCCGCGCAGCGAATCGAATTTCTCGTCATCCTGGTCGGTCAGGAGGATCGCTTGCCTTTCGGTGGGAATTACCTCGTGGATCAACTTGAAAAGTGTGTTGTAGAGATCCGTGAGGTTGAGGGTTGAACTGAGGCTGCGACTGATCTTTAACAAAGTGTTGAGATCGCGCGCCAGCCGAGCAGTGGGTGGTAGCTCGGTAGACACTCTGTCCGGACGAAGATAGAGGGCATCTTCGTTGCGCAATCTAACGGTGGAGCGAGTGATCAAATTATCCTCGTCAGGCTCACTGCTTCCCTCCACCCCTTCGATCTTGTCGTGAAGCAGAAACAATAAAACCGCGTCCCCCACTGAAATTTGATCTCCGTCCTTCAGTACTTGCTCTTTGATCGGGACGCCATTAACAAACGTACCGTTGTAGCTGTCCAAATCCAGTAACGTGAACTGAGGACTTTCGATCTCAGGATCCCTGGGCGGCCTGGCTTGAACTGTCTCCTGGTCAGGCTGAAGACTGTTCTCCGTTTCACCCGTCCGGCCCGGTCCCACTTTGATCACACTATGTCGACGCGAAACCGAGAGTTCGTTTAACCAAATCGTGTTCGCTGCCTCGCGACCAACGGAGATATCGTTCTCTGTTAGAGCGAAGACCGTTCCTTTCCGCGAGCCACTAATAGCGATGAGTCGGGGGTTCATTTCATTACGAAGAAGATGGGTTGAAATTAGAAGAGCGGCAATTCGTGTCGGAGTCTAACATATCAAATCGGACACCAGAGAGTATCAAGAATGATATGCCGCCGGGCAGTTCCTCACCGAACAAGGCAGGTTCCATCACGACGTACGGCTGTGCCTTCTGCGTTATTGCTCTGGAGAATTGAGGAATCGCGTCGGCATCAACCAGCGTTGGGCGACGCTAAGCACGCGTATTGTCTTCGGAACGGATTTGATTCAAGCTTGACATAGGTTTATCCCGCAACTTCAGCGCGGCAACACCCGTACTACTAGCCAAAAGAGCCCCAAAAGAGCCACACAGGTAGAGCACAGTGGCACCAGCCGAGGCACAAACCAGGACCGCGGCTTGAGTCGCCAGATCACCGGCAGTACCACTGCCGCGATGGCTACCTGGCCCAACTCAACTCCTAAGTTGAATGACAGCAAGGGAATGATTGCCGGCCCGCCCGCCTTCCCGATGTTGAGTTCGCGCAGCACCGAGGCGAATCCAAGACCGTGAATCAAACCGAAACCAAAGGTGAGTAACCAGCGATAGTTTAAGCTGCGACGGAATAAGTTCTCGCAACCAACGTAGACAATCGACACCGCTATTAACGGCTCCACGATCGCCGGTGAGATGGTGAGAATGTTGAACGTCGCCAGGGCCAACGAGATCGAGTGGGCCAGGGTGAAAGAGGTAATAATCTTGAGTACTTCACGCAACGTTGAGCCGGCCAGGAGCAGGGCGAAAAGAAAGGCCAGGTGATCGTAACCAGTCAAGATGTGCTCTATACCGAGGAACAGAAACTTTGTGAAAGCCTGAACTTGCCCTTCTCGGTCCCGCTGCAAATCGAACTCAAATTTCGCCTCGCTACCTGATAGCATCTGCTCAGCCAGAATGTGTCCACTTTCATCGCGCAAGACCAGGTACTGCCTGTGTCCTCGCGCCAGTGACTTGAGGAGACGGGTCTCCATCGCTAAATGCTCGCCCGAGACCCCAAGAAACTTCAGCTCAAAACGGATGGCGCCACTATCTCGGTCGAACTGTACGGTAGCAACTTCACAATTAGCGGCCCGGCCATCAACAACGATTGCTATTGCAGTACGCGCCAACTGCTCCAAAGCAGCCTCCGAGGCGCGAAACTCAGCCGGAGAAATCTGCTGATTGTGATCTGTATCTATGACCCTGAGTGCTTCAATGTCGGCCGGAGTGAACGACAACTCGGCGGTCAAAGCACCATTTCGCAATTGTAGGTCCGCCGAACTCAAGCCCGGGTCGTGTGCCTTCACTTCGCTCGCGATAAGCAAGCAACTGAATAGGGCCAAGACAATAAGAATCCGTTTGTTAACCATCTTGCTTCCTGTTCGCGAGTGAATAGAAGCGAAGCGGAACCGTAGTGTCACTCCGCCGAACTCGTTGAAGTGGCGGGAAGCTTCGCAACCGCGTGCGCAGTCCGCGTCACGCGAAACAGCCTAGCTACATTTCGCTTCGCCTCAATTCATCTCATTTCTGTCTATGGATGCTGGTGGTTCCGGCCATTCTGGGGCGTCGACTCGTAAGGAAAGACCTTGTTGAAAGCCATATCGTTCTGGTCAACACCATCTCCGGCTGGTCCACGAATGATGAGGTTGTTGGGATCCCGCAGATCGCTAATCAACGCTGTCACAGCGATATCCACGACGTCGTCGCCGAAGCGACGGCCGTTGGGCCAACCGCCTGGAATGAACCCACCGTTCTTAAATGGATCCTGGATATTGCTTTTCAGCACATCGCCACCAAAGATGCTTAGTCGCGAAAAACCAGGGTCATCCGGGTCGGTTGGGCTGTTTGGTCCACCACCCGCAAAACGCGCCTTGCTGGTAGATAGATCGACTTTGATCAAGTCCGGAATGAAGATGCCGGCAATGTCGGTGCGATTTGTTTCCGGCGCCACCGGCGACTGAAATACCAGGGCATTGATCAGGCGAGCAAGCTCGGGAGTTTCGGCATAGCGACGGAAGATCTCATTGTCGACAGTTGGACTGGTGCGGCTATAGAGATCTTTGTCGGCGATCGCCACCAAACCTTCGTTGAAAAGCGGATTTCCCTGCCGTGCGACTTGAACAAACGGACCCAGGTCCTTTGGTGAGTGCCGATCGTCCAGGATCCGGATTGCCCTGCGGCTTGTCGTCGCGTAAACGCCAACTACTTGTTGATCGCTGCCAAGTTCATTGATAGGAATGTCGAGAGCCATCAAGTGCAGGTTGAAGCCACCTTGCGAATCCTTGCCGGGACTGCGGAGTTTGAGCAGATCAAACACAGACTGAATGTCGGCGTAGAACCCGTCGTCACGTTGCCCCGCAAACGAGATGTACCCGCGTCTCAATTGGGCGATTGCTTCACGGGTATAGCGATCAAGTTCCGCCTCGGTCGCAACACCATTGCGAGCGGGGTTCTCGCCATTGTTCCCCTGATTGTAAAAAGGCGTGGCGTTCCCCTGGTTATTAGGCGGCACTACACCCGTTCCCAGATCGGTTTTGCGGTTTGAGCGCCAGTCGATCTTGGTGACGGTGTAAGTTTGGGTGAGATTCTGGTTCGCGTCGTCCACATGCTGAATCACCCCCAGGTAGGATTGAAGAATAGTGTTTCGATTCTTGAATTTCGTGTCGAAGCGAAACTGATAGGTCAGAGTCGCGCGTCCCGCCTGGACGTCGCGGCCGAGGGCCACGTGAATTTCATAGAGCACATTATCGTCAAAGTTGTACTTGTTGGGCCCGATGCCCGGTTCCTCGTGTGGGTAGACGCCGAGCGCAACCACCAACGATTTTTGCCCGCCATCCTGATCGACAAAGGCGTAAACGTCAGTGGTGTTCGCCGCCGGATCAAGTGTGATCAGTGGCGCATCCATATGACTGGAAGCGCGCACGGATGCGGGCAGTAGGGCCACCGGCATCAGTACCAACAACAAGATCGCAACGGCGCGGTTTAATTTCCTAAACGGTATCTGCATATCAACTCCTCCTATTGAGATTGTTTCCCCTGGTTCGAACCCTGGCCAGCCACTCAGTGAGTTGTAGGCGTTCACTAGGCAGCAGCATTTGCTTGATTCCGTCGGCTCGTTCCAACCACTTGACTGCTTGCTGGTTCTCGTTATTCAGCGCGGCGATGACGCCGGCATGGAAAAAGAGTCGAGCGTCGTGAGTGCCTTCGCTCAAAGCTTGCTTCATCTGCTCGAAGGCCTCGCGATTGCGACCGGCCTGGGCCATGGCCCATGCCAAAGCGTCGTGAGTGAAGATGTCCTGACGGTTGGTTAACTCTTGTTCGGCAAGTTGGACCGCTAGATTGATATTCTCGCCGCGTGTAGCGAGAAAAAGTGAGAGTGTCCTGGGATCCTCAGTTGCGCCAGACCTGGTAATCTGTGCTTCAACGCTGCTTGCCCGGACTACATCACCTTGTTGCCGAAGGACGTCGGCCAGGGTCCACTGGTATTCCAACAGCGGACTGGCGTCCGCAGCGTTTGTCAGATCCGATAGCGCGTCACCAACTCGGTTGGAGAACAGATAAATCCGGCCTCTGACAAACATAGCCGGCGCGTAGTCACTTTGAAGCGAGAGGGCTGCGTTACAAGATTGCAGCGATTCCCTTGTTTGATCGCCTTGCAGTTGATAGAGGGCCAATCTGGTATAGGCCCAGGCACCCGCTTCCGGATCATTTGGACTGCTACTGGATGTAGCCAGCCTCATCAACTCACTCGCGCCGGACAGGTCGCCGGTGAGCCATCGGACGTGCGCTGCCCGGGTGTACGACTGCAAGTCGGGACGCAGATCTACCATCTTCTGATAGGCTGCCACGCCCGCGCGAATTTTCCCCTGATCGATCAGGACATCGCCCAGGACACCATAATCGAAAGGGCGCTGGCGAATTCCCACCAGGTCCTGGGCCAGTACTTCGGCCTCGTTGAAGCGATGTAGGCTCTGTAGAACGTGGGCCCGAAGCAGTAGGGCTTCCGGACTCGTAGGACTCGCGGCGTCAAGACACGCAGCGCACTGTTCGGCGAGTTTGTAATACCCGGAGTCAAAACTTACCCGCGCTTTCTTCACCAACAACCAACCCAATCGTTCGATTGCCTGCCGCGGTTCAGGCACTTTCTCAATCTGTTTCTGTACCCGGGCAATCTCAAGATCGAGCGGTTTATCTCCGGCGGTAGGAGTAAGAGCCATCCGGCACGACGGCAGTTCAAGCAGACGATTTGCCGTGACTCGGTGTTCCATTGCGGCTGAATGAGTGCTGCGGCGCACTAACAGAAACACCACTACTACTGCGGCGATGAGTAATAAGATCAACCAGACTCTCGCTAGTTTCGACACGGGTAGACACTCCTTTTAAGATCCCCAGCGGATTTCCGTTTGCCGCGGGCACACTACGGCCTAACTGGACCAGGCCAGTCTGAACATGGCTGCGTACCCTAAATCACCTGATGTAACGATGAAGCCTTGGGGAATGGCTCCGCACTAACCATTAAATTCTGCTGTTACTGCTGGAATGTACGGAGCCCTGGTGCGGATTGGATTTCCGTTCCGCGGTGCTCAGCAGAATTTTTTTGGGAACCTTTGGTGAAATTAGTCGTGGCAAATCTAAGAATGATTAGACCTGAAAAGCATCTCAACGCCCTTCACGCTCTCCACCTTCTCTTTGTGCAGCTGAGGTTCATGGCTCTCACCTCAGCGCCGCTCAGCGACATCGCCACGATAGCTGACGCCGCCGAACTACTACCGTGCTTCATCGCTGACACAGAGGACCGAACCGACGAGTTCGCACGCTACCTGGAAACGATAGCTGATCGTTTTCCCTTCTGTTCCTACATTCTGAGACGATTCGAGAACTCCACGCCATAGACCATAGCTGAAAGCGCAGACGGCCGCCTGCCACTCGCGTCACACAGCGTTGGTTCAGAACTCGTTCATAACTCGGAATTTTTTCACTGCCAATGTATTTCCCGCCGCAGTTTGATCACTGTTGGCATAGCGAGCTTTTCGCATCCATCTGGCAAACAACTGTAGCCCTTACATAACAGGAGAAAAGACGATGGTCTCTACCTATCGCTATGGCACTTCCTTGTCTCGAAGTAACTCTATTGGCTTGTTTTTTGTGCTGGCCATTCTATTGGCCGCAACACCAATCATTGCAGTGGGTCAAGCAGCGACCGTCAACGACGGCCACGGCAAAGAGTGGATGCAGCTGCCGGCGACCGGCGGAATCAGTTGGAATGAAGCCGCGCAAAACTGTCCCCAGGATGGGGTTACGCCGTGCACTGGTTCAGTCGCCGGAAGAAACCTCAATCGCTGGGTATGGGCTACAGATACGCAAGTACTGCAACTCCTCAGCTACTACGATGCCGATCTGCAAACTAATCGTTCGGCGGAAGGGATGGCCCACTTCTTTTCAGCTGAGACTTTTCTGTCCACCTTTCAACCAACTCAGTCGTTCTGCCTCACCTATGCTTGTGGCGCTTTCGGCGCAGGTTGGACGGCGAGTAAGGATGCAACCTCCGGTCTACCACTCATTGGTTCTGTAGGCTGGGGCACTACCCCAGTCTCAATTTCAGGCAGTTTGGGAGTGGTCGCTACTGCCGACCCGGCTGGGGCGGAGAGCACACGCGGGCTTTGGCTCTGGCGCGCCACGGGTCCCGGACCACACGCCTACGACGATAACGGTAGCGTTGCGTCGCCGGCGGGAGGGACTGCACTCTGGAGCGTATTGGGTAACGATTGGATTGGCGGGGAACCGGCATCGACTGCGAACGTGACCATTATCCCGGGTTCGTCCAGCAATCCAG
>DATFRK010000979.1:0-6768 GCA_035263325.1 Pyrinomonadaceae bacterium
ATCGTCGACCTGGATCTGGCGGAACGGATTGAATACTTCCACCGGGATCTCAAATCGTCGTCCCAGGTACTCAGCGAGTCCGGGAAGTTTAGAACCACCACCGGCTAACAGAATTTTTTGTATGGTTGACTCGGCGTCCGCCGCTGTGGCGCGGAAGAAATCCATCGTCTTACGTACTTCGAGTGCGAGGATATCGGAGACGGTTTCAATGATTGGCTGAATCGGTCGCGCTTCAATCCCTTCGGGTAAGCTGCCCCCGCGCTTGACCGCTTCAGCCTGTTCAAAACTCAGACCAAGCTCCTTCTGCAACAGACTCGTGTATTGACTGCCACCCACTGAAGCATCGCGAGCGAATACGGAACGCGTACCGTTCAAAATGTTGATGTTCATCGTCGCCGCACCGATGTTGAGTAAGGCGACGATTTGCCCGGGACGCGGTTGGTAATTCACTTCGTAGCAGTTTTGCAGGGCAAACGCATCAACATCGATGATCACCGGGTGCTTGCCCGCAAGCTGTATCGCCTGTTTTACGTTGGCAATCTTGTCGCTCTTGCAAGCAGCCATCAGTACTTGTAACGACTCCGATGAATTACCCGTGAGCTGGTAATCCAGATTCACGTCGGCGATGTCGAAAGGGATGTGTTCTTCAGCGTGCCAGCTGAACGACTCTTGCAACTCTTCCTGGCTCATCTGGGGCAGAACGATATTTTTCACGATCACTGAGTGCCCACTAACACCGGCGGCCACTCGCGTCGTCCTGATCTGATGTTCGCTGAAGATGCTGGAAATCACGTTGGAGACATTGTTGAGCTCCATGATCTGACCATCAACAATAGTGTCCACCTGGAGGTTCTCATAACCCAGATTGATAAGTTCGAGTCCGGACGCGCGCTTGTTGAGCTCAACGGCTTTGACTGAACTGGAACCGATGTCCAGGCCAACCAGGTTCTTTTTACCCATGCCTTTTTTGAACATAGTTAGGTGTTCCTCGCGGAGTGGGCCCGCAGTTTGTTGCGCTTACGTATCCGGGCGCGTGCTTTTCGAGCTCTAGGCATTCTTCCTTTGAGTACTTTGGCCGTCGAGCATTCGGGTTGCTGTTTCACGGTCGGTTTCCGTCGGGAGTAGGATTTGAGATCCCGTTGCAGGCCTAACCCTAATCTGGTCGGTATCAATCGCTGACTGGTATTGAAATCTGGTACGGCAGGATTGAAGCTCATCGGGAACCCAGCCAAGTTGGGATGTTCTGGGCCAACTTCTGTAGGCTTTGCGACCTCCGCTCACGCGAAGTGTGCCTTTTTCATGCTTCAAAGAAACTAGCGAGTGTTTATTTCCGCTATTGAATCCAGGTGGGCATCCCTGTAAACGGCAGGCCTTGCCGTCAACTTGAGTCAGATTAACCTAGCGGTATAAACAATGTCAACCGCTATTTTGTTCTGTTTAACTAGTTGACTTCAATAGAGTAAAGCGTCCTTGACGGACCACATTTGGAACGATTCTGGAAGTGTTTGGGCTTCTTTCCAGCTTTTTGGGAGGCCGGAGGGACTACTTAGGTAAGTCTTTGACTTTCACACTTCTAGCCGGAATCCCCACCACTACATGGTTGGGTTCGACATCGCGAGTGACCACGGCACTTGTACCCACCATCGCGTTGGCGCCGACCTGCACGCCGGCAAGAATCGTTGCGTGATAGGTCAATCGCACGCCGTCACCGATTCGGGTTTGGGGTGTATAGACCTTGTGAATGTCGTAGATGTCGTGAGTATGCGAGTAGACGTTTGCGTAATCTGAAATCGAGACCTGATTGCCAAGTTCGATTCCTCCTCGATCATCCAACAGCACGTAGCGATGAATCACTACGTCGTCGCCAATGGTGAGGTTGTAGCCAAACGACCACTCAACGAAATGCCAACATTTAAAATTCTTGCCGACACGGCGAAAAACCAAAGGCGCCAACATGCGACGAAAGCGGTGCCCAAGTAAGGCATTCTGCCCCAGTGGCGAACGATCAAACATCTGCCAGAGCCAGATAAATGGCTTCCGCTCTGCATAAAGCTTGGGATCGATATCAGTGTAGTATTCAGGTTCAGTAGTGATGTTGCGTGGATCGAGTGAGTGCAACGTCGCGCGGGCCGCGAAGCTGAGACCTTCGCGTTTGGCAGAACAGCCAAAGTAGATCTCGCAGAGTGTGTCCCGTACAACCTCGCTGGGATCTCTCCGGCCATCAGTCAGGGACTGCTCCAACTCCTTCAAAAAACCGTCATAGTCGCTCTCAGCCAAAGCCTGAGCCGACAATTCGCGATATGTCATAGGTTTTCCCAAGCACTTCCCTAGCACCGGCGAGCTGGACTGCTGGAAGAGCCCACAAGGTAACACAGCGTCTAAACTCCATCAATTGCAAACTAGGCGAGGCACACGCGCGAGGAACGAACGCTGACTTGCCTGCAACACTATCGCAAGCTAGGATGCCGTGCGACATGAAGCTCCTTCGAATTATCGTCATTCTTATATGTCTCGCAGTATTGCTCGGGGCCGCCTGGCTATGGTGGAGTTGGCCCGGCAAGGTGGACATGGCAGCGTACGCACCAGCCGATTCGTTGGTCTACCTCGAATTCAATAGTCTTACGGACATCGCCAACGCTATCCAACAAAACGACACCTGGCGAGCTCTGGGTCCGCCGCTGGGTAACAAAGCTGCCTTTGATAGTCATTGGTGGCAGGCGATCGCCCGTGCGGGAATCGGACCCACCGACAATGTTGTCTTTACGCGCGCTCAAGTGGCAGTGGTGGTTACCGGTCTGAACTCGGTTGAAGAAGCCGAGACTTTACGCGTCAGACCTGACGCTGCCCTGATCATCGAGACACAGACGAATCATTGGCGCCTAAAATCGGCCGCTATCAATGCCGTGAAACGCCTCGCCACTTTTGCTTATGGACAGGCGTTGTGTACCGAGCACACTGCTGATGCTGACTTTGTTGAATGTGCCTCGCCGCAAACAGACCGAAAGATTGTGGCCGCCATCGATGGCAGCGTAGTAATCATCACCAACAGCGACACAGCGGTGCGAAACTGCCTTGAAGTCCGGCGCGGGCTGCGACCAAGTCTGCAAAGCGATGCGGAGTTACAAAAAGTGCGGCGCAACCTGAGGAACAACCAGTCGCTCGCCTTTGGCTACGTCTCTTCAACCAACTCCGCCCGACTATTTTCCTGGGCCGCGCCCATGCTGATCGGCAAGGCGCCTGGAGACCAACAACTCGAACAAGTGTTGACCTCGAGTGCCACGAAAATTCTGCGCGGTATTGCCTGGAGTTCGGAATCGGCCTCGGGAGGTATCGAAGATCGTTACTTGTTTTCCCTGGAGCCCGCGGTGGTGGCTCGACTTGGACCAGCCTTTCAAACGGGTAATGCGGCCGACGAGTTTTGGAAGTTAGTCCCTGATTCTTCCCAGTCGTTAACGATCTACCGCAGCCAAAATCCGCAGACCGCATGGAACGCTCTCGATCAGGCAGTGGCGTATAAACTCGACGCGCTCTCGGCGATCGTTTTCAGTTCCCTGCTCAAGTCCGGTTTGGCTGTCTATGGAGTGGAGAACCCGAAGGATTTGCTGACTACTTTGTCTTCACCACTGGTGACAGTCAGACCAAATGCCGGTGCGGAAGGCTCAGTCTTTATTGGTCATATTCTGAATCAGGAGCAACTCCGCCACACCCTCACGCAGCAGATCGCGTCAGGTGGCCACGGCCAGATCCTTGAGGGGACGAAAATTGATCCGGATTTAAAGAAAGAGTTAACCGCCGTAATCGTCGACGACTACCTGGTGCTAGGCAAGACAGAAAATGTACAGGCCTGCCTTAATGCTATCAGGCGCGGTGAAGTTGCCAATGCGACTGCCAGTCAAAAGCAGATCAGTCACTTTGCGCCGCAGAGCAACGCTCCGATCCTGACCTACGCAAACGATGAAAAGCGCCTCAGTAGTTTCGTATCAGTAGTCTCGCTGTTGCGTCCCGCTCCCCTTTCACAAGCGGAGTCGGAGAAACTGAAGAACGTGATCAAGAACTCGAGTTTTTCTGCCACCGAAACCAACCTGGCCGCAAACGGTATTGAAAGAAAGACGCGCTCTGCGTTTGGTCAGTTCAGCACACTGCTATCGTTACTACAGCAAGACACGGCGACTAACATGTTGCGTTGACGCTTCCTCTATGACTCGCACGTTACTGATCGGAACCGGAAACCAGGGTAAGCTCAGGGAGATCCAAAAAATTCTGGGAGACGTTCCTTTCAGCCTGCGTGACGCGACGGGGGTCGCAGCGCCGGAAGAAAGTGGCGACACGTATACTGCTAATGCAATTAGCAAAGCTCAGTACTACGCCGACGCCACCGGACTCTGGGCGTTGGCTGACGATTCAGGGTTAGAAGTTGAGGCGTTGGGTGGCGCGCCCGGTGTGTACTCCGCCCGTTACGCTGGTGATGGTGCGAGCGATGCCGATCGTCGCGCGTTGCTAATCAGTGAACTTGGAAGAAGTGGAAACAAGAGCCGGCGCGCGCGATTTGTCTGCGTCGTGGCAATCGCTGCGCCGAATCATGAAGTCCTGAACGTGTCGGAAGGCTTCTGTGAAGGAGAGATTGCGCTATCAGAACGAGGTGCCGGCGGTTTCGGCTATGATCCACTCTTCATTCCCGATGAATATGACTTGACGTTTGCGGAGCTCCCTGAAGCTGTCAAGAATCGGATTAGCCACCGCGGTCGAGCCTTAGCCAAAGCTAAGCAGTTTCTTATTTCGAGTGAATTCGGATCGTCCGTGACCGATCCGCGAAACCACACCAAAAAAACTCAGAGACCTGTTGAGGACTAGTCAACGCTTGTGGAGAGCAGCGCTTGACCATCCGTAACCTGCCTCATAGAATGTTCGCGCCGCGCAAGCTTGCGCGGTTTTGATTTGCTGTCGGGGCGTAGCACAGCCTGGTAGTGCGCTCGGTTTGGGACCGAGAGGTCGGAGGTTCGAATCCTCTCGCCCCGACCAAGATTCCCAAGAAAAAAGCCACCCTATTGGTGGCTCTTTCCATTTTGCAGCGAAAGACAAACGTCAGCGCTTGCCATGATCCCTTAGCAGCGTTTCCAGTTTCGCCAAATTCATCGGCAGGGCCACCTGCATATTGACTCGGCCGCTCAATGACTCGAACTGATCAGCCTTTGACACCTTCGGATGTTGGTTCACCCAGGCCCGGCTGCATTTGTTCATTGAGGGTTGAAAGGCGTCTATCGAAAGTCGACTTACTTTCGTCGAGCTGGGTGATGATCGTTTCTACGAGTTGTCGAAGAGAAACCCGGTCCTTCTTCATTGACTCGATCTCTTCGTCTTTCAGGAGGATAACTAGAGTAGATGAACTGAGACTAGTTTGCTTCTCCTACAGAAACGCCACAGCCTCCACCCGCCAAATACCCACATTTCAACCTCATCGCACCACACTTAGCCTCTAAATCACTTCATCGACTTGGCATATAGCTTGCCCTCCAAGTCGCCTGAGAATCGTCAGATTCTCAGAGTTTGGCACAGATAAGGAGAGTCCCAACTAGCGAGAGTGCGTTCAAATGACGATAATCATGACGTCGAGATGCGTCCTCTGAAACTGCATAGCAAAACAACTCTGTTGGCCTCTCTGATCACCGTCGGCATGTTGGCGGCCGCGCTGGTCGTCACTAGTGCGAGCATTGCCAATCTTGAACGTGAGGACGACATAGTACTCGCCGAGATTCAGGCCAGGGACCTGGCACAACAAGTTGGCAACATGCCGGTGCCGCGCGATCAAGATGCGCTCGCCCGGGCCGTTACGCTGATCAAAGACTCCCGTCCGAACATTGTCAGCGTGCGGATCTGGGAACGATCCGGGGACGACTTTGTCGAAAGGATTGCGTCACCTGCCGAGCACCCTCCGGATGCGATGCCAGCAGCAGTACGCCAGGCACTATTAGACCCTGCAAAAGCTATCGACAAAACCGCGGCCGGCAGTGACCCAACTTTGCATCGCGAATACGCGCGCACCTTTTTCGCAGGCCGTGTCAATGGCGCGGTGGAGATCGTTGAACGATTCGATAGCATCTGGTCGGTTGTCTTTCGTTACCTTAAGGGTGCTGTCTGGATGGCGTTGACCGCGGTAGCGCTGATAACGCTGGGAACGTATTTGCTCTTCCGCCGACTCGTGTATCAACCGCTGGATCGGCTCATCAATGCGATGTCCCGAGCAAAGACTGGCGACCTCGAGGCGCAGGTACCGGCTTCGGCTGCGGACGAGATTGGCGTCTTGACCGATGAGTTCAACAGCATGATCAGGCAAGTAAGAGAAATGACTCGAGAACGAGAGGCGCAACAAGTCACGCTCCGCGAAAAAGTGCGCGACGCTACTAACGAACTCGAGCGACGCAACCAACAACTGCAGGAAACCAACCTTGAATTGTGGCGCACCACTCGACGCATGAACGAACTCGGCAGACTTGCCGCTGCCGGTCAAACTGCTGCGCAATTTGCTCACGAGGTGGGAACTCCCTTGAACCTAATCAGCGGCCACGTGCAACTGCTGAAGTCTGATCTCGAACGTGATCCACGAGATGCCGAGGCGCGCATCAGAACGATCAGCGCACAGATTGAGCGTATCGAGCGAATAGTACGCCGCATGCTCGACAAGACTCGCTTTGAGACCGAGCTTTCGCCGCTTGATATGACGGCCCTGTTAAGACGTCTCTGTGAGGCGATGTCGCCGGCCTTCGACAAACG
>DATFRK010000980.1:0-4615 GCA_035263325.1 Pyrinomonadaceae bacterium
GACATTCACGGCTTCCCAAGGCCTCCTGTTGATGATCCCGAACATGTACAAGATTGCCGGCGAACTATCGCCGTTCGTGATGCATGTCACGGCGCGAACGCTCGCCACGCACGCCTTGTCGATCTTCGGGGACCATTCGGATGTGATGGCCTGCCGCCAGACAGGTTTTGCAATGCTTTGCTCAAACTCTGTGCAGGAAGCGCACGACTTCGCCGCCATCGCGCACGCCGCGACGCTCGAATCTCGCGTTCCGTTCCTGCATTTCTTCGACGGGTTCCGCACTTCACATGAAGTGGCGAAGATTGCCGAACTCGGTGACGACGACTTGCGCAGTCTTATTTCCGAAGTGGCAATTGAGGCTCACCGGGAGCGTGCTCTTACTCCTGATAGGCCGGTAATACGCGGCACCGCGCAGAATCCCGACGTGTTCTTCCAGGCACGTGAAGCGGCAAATCTGTTTTATGACGCTATTCCCGAGATCGTCGATCGCCTGTTGAAGAGTTTCGGCGAGCGTACCGGCCGTCGCTACAGCTTGTTCGATTACGAAGGTGATCCGGAGGCTGAGCGCGTGATTGTCATCATGGGTTCGGGTGCGGAAACTGTCCACGAAACTGTTGCTGAGCTCGTTGCTCGCGGGGAAAAGGTGGGCGTGCTTAAGGTACGACTGTATCGCCCATTCTCTCAGGCCGCGTTTCTGGCAGTTCTGCCGAAGAGCGTGCGCAGCATAGCGGTTCTCGATCGGACTAAGGAACCCGGCGCGCCCGGTGATCCGCTCTACCTTGACGTGATGACGGCGCTGGGTGAGGCCCGCTCCCGAGGTGATGCAGGATTCAAGCTTGAGCCGCGTGTGGTTGCTGGACGTTATGGGCTTTCGTCCAAGGAGTTCACCCCGGCGATGGTCAAGGCAGTGTTTGACGAACTCAACCAGGAGAGTCCACTACACCATTTCACCGTTGGTATTATCGACGACGTAACCCATCTTTCGCTGTCCTGGGATCCATCGTTTCGCACCAGAGCCGATGATGTTTCTACGTCGTTGTTCTATGGGTTGGGTGCTGACGGTACGGTTGGGGCCAACAAAAACTCGATCAAGATCATCGGCCAGGAGACGGATCAGTTTGTCCAGGGATACTTCGTCTATGATTCCAAGAAGTCCGGGGCAATCACAGTCTCACACCTGCGTTCGAGTCCGCGTCCGATCCGTTCAGCTTACCTGATAGATCGTGCGAGTTTTGTTGCCTGCCATCAATTCGAATTCATCGACAAGATTGATGTGCTTGAGCATGCAGCACCGGGTGCGGTGTTTCTCTTGAATGCGCCAGGCGACGCCGGCGCAGTATGGGACCTGCTGCCGCTCGAGATGCAGCAGCAAATAATCGAGAAACGGATTCGGTTCTTTGCCATCGACGCGTATGCGCTGGCCAGGCAAGTCGGCATGGGTGGTCGCATCAACACGATTATGCAGACTTGTTTCTTTGGCATTTCTGGAATCTTGCCTCGTGAAGAAGCGATTGGTCACATCAAGAAATCGATCGAAAAGACTTACGGCAAGCGCGGGCCGGAGGTCGTACGGCGTAACTGTGAAGTGGTGGACCAGGCGTTGGCCCATCTGCACGAAATTCCGCTGCCGGCAGCTCCGAGTGCGACGCGCACCCGTCCACCGATTGTGGCGGCGGAGGCTCCGGACTTCGTGCAGAAGATCACCGCTGTCATGCTGGCCGGCAAAGGCGACTTATTGCCGGTGAGCGCATTCTCCGTCGATGGCACCTGGCCGGTCGGCACGGCAAAGTGGGAAAAGCGCAACCTGGCGTTGGAAATCCCGGTTTGGGACGAAAAGGTGTGCATTCAATGTAACCAATGCGCCCTGGTCTGCCCGCATGCTGCCATTCGCGCCAAAGTTTATGACGAAGCCGCCTTGAACAGCCCACCAGGGACGTTTAAATCAACTGCGTACCGGGCGCCCGAGTACAAAGGAAAGCTCTTTACGATCCAGGTCGCGCCAGAAGACTGTACTGGCTGCAACCTTTGCGTGAATGTTTGTCCCGCGAAAGACCGCACCAATCCCAAGCACAAAGCCATCAATATGGAACCGCAGGCGCCGCTCAGGGATAACGAGCGGGCAAACTACGACTTCTTCCTCAACTTGCCGGAACTTGATAGGACCAGCGTAACTCGACTCGATCACAAAGGATCGCAGTTTCTCGAACCCTTGTTTGAATACTCCGGTGCTTGCGCGGGTTGCGGTGAAACTCCTTACCTCAAGCTGCTGACGCAACTGTTTGGTGACCGCTTGCTAATCGCCAACGCCACCGGGTGTTCCTCGATTTATGGCGGCAATCTACCTACAACTCCCTACACGACGAATCGAGAGGGAAGGGGACCCGCCTGGTCCAACTCGCTGTTTGAAGACAACGCGGAGTTCGGTTTTGGTTTTCGCCTGGCGCTCGATGCCCACCAAAATGCTGCCCGTGGTCTCGTCGAACAACTCGCGCCTCAACTTGGTGAAGTACTCGTAAAAGAGTTGCTCGAGGCGAATCAGGACAGTGAGGCAGGTATCGGTGCTCAGCGCGAACGGGTAAAGGCGCTGCGGGAAAAACTGGCATCCTTGCAGTCCCCTGAGGCGCGTCGTTTGGCACAACTGGCCGATTACCTGGTGAAGAAGAGCGTTTGGTTAGTAGGTGGTGATGGCTGGGCTTATGACATCGGTTACGGCGGCCTGGATCACGTCCTTGCTAGCCATCGCAACGTCAATATCCTGGTGCTCGACACGGAAGTCTATTCCAACACTGGCGGGCAACAATCGAAGGCCACACCACTGGGTGCGGCCGCCAAATTTGCCGCGAGTGGCAAGCCTGTGGGCAAGAAGGATCTCGGCTTACTCGCCAACATGTACGGGCATGTCTACGTGGCGCGCGTAGCCTTCGGCGCCAAGATGTTGCAAACCGCGCAGGCTTTTCTCGAAGCCGAATCGTACAACGGGCCATCGCTGATCATTGCCTACAGTCACTGCATTGCTCATGGCTACGACATGGCCCAGGGAGCGGCGCAACAAAAGTTAGCGGTGGAGTCGGGAGTTTGGCCGCTCTATCGTTTCGATCCGCGGCGCTTGGTTAAGGGAGAACCGCCGCTCAATCTTGACTATGGTCCACCCAAACCAAAAGTTGCCGAGTACATGCGGAACGAATCGCGTTTCCGCATGATTGAACGCGCCAATCCGGGACGTTTCAAACACTTCCTCAGGGAAGCTCAAGCGCAGGCCGACCGTCGTTATGCCGGCTACCAGCAACTCTCAAAAATAACTCTGCCGGCAAAGGACAAGGCCAGGGAGGAGACAGCGCCAGAAAATGGTGACAGTGGAGAGAAGCAATGAACCTCAAGACTACCTACTTAGGAATTCCACTACCGAATCCACTCATCGTTGGCGCTGGTCCACTGGGAGATGATCTCGATCGCGTTAAGAGGCTGGAAGACGCCGGCGCTGCGGCCCTGGTACTGCGCTCGCTATATGAAGAAGAGATCATCGGTGAGCAGATGTCGGCTTTCTTTCACAGCGAGAGTTATGACGAGTCATCCGCCGAAGCCGGTAGTTATTTTCCCGAACCAGAGTTTGCCCTGGGGCCGGATGAATATCTCGAGCACTTGCGGCAAGTAAAAGCGGCGGTCGGTATCCCGGTACTCGCATCACTGAACGGCATCAGCACAAGTGGTTGGACTTCTTGCGCCCGGCTGCTGCAGGAGGCAGGCGCGGACGCATTGGAATTGAACCTCTACAACGCTGCGAGTGACGCAACTATCAGCGCTGCGGAAGTCGAAAGCCGGATGGTCCAAATCGTGCGTGACGTGAAAAAAGAGGTCAGGATTCCTGTCGCCGCCAAACTCTCCTCGCGTTTCACCTCTTTTGCCAACTTCGCCAGCCAACTAGATGCCGCGGGTGTCGATGGGTTCGTGCTGTTCACCCGCTTTTATAAGGTCGATATCGATGTGCTGGAGTTGGAAGTGATCAACGCGGTGGATTTGTCTGACTCCGGAGATCTGGAATTGAGGCTGAAGGGGATCGCAGTGCTGGCCGGTCGAGTGAAGGCGTCGTTGGCTGTCACCGGCGGAGTTCATACCGCACTCGATGTCGTCAAGACAACGATGGCTGGCGCGCACGCTACGCAATTGGTTTCCGCCCTTTTAAAGAATGGCCCGGATCACTTGCGTACGGTGCTCGGGGACTTGGAGGCCTGGATGACCGAGAACGAGTGGGAGTCGCTTGATCTAATGCGCGGCAACATGAGTTTTCAGCGCATCCCGGATCCGGCTGCGTACGAGCGCGCTACGTTTAGGACCATGTTCACTTAGCCGGAGAGATTGTGCATGAAAGAGAGATCTAATTAGATGGACGATTATGCGTTGATACTAAATGCGGGATCGTCGAGTCTCAAGTTTTGCGTCTTCGAACGACCTAAAGGAGACAGTTGGCGCCTGGACGCACGAGGCCAGGTCGAAGGCATCGGCACTGCGCCCCATTTGACCGTTAAGGATGATGATGGGCGGAAGGTCGCTGACGAAGCGTTGAGCACGGTAAGCAATGGCAGTGATGCAGTTGATGCCTTAGCAGGCTGGCTTCGCT
>DATFRK010000981.1:0-4414 GCA_035263325.1 Pyrinomonadaceae bacterium
CGCTGATAAGTCGATCAGCTAAACGCCGCCCGATGAATCCCGTGCCACCAGTAATTGCAATTCTCATGGTTTTCACCTCAATCAAATTGGCTGCCTTCTGACTAGACGCGTTGCACTCCCGCTTCCCAGTCGACAAACCTGGATCCCAGACACATTGTCTCGCGGTCGAACTCTGGTATGTGTGGCACGGCAGCCATGGACTCCGTCGCGTTAACGGTGACCGTTAGCCGTGCCGCAAGGAAGAGAAACCAAAGAAGCAGGAACACAGATGAGACGACTGCCAGGACCAATGGCCATATATCACCGGTGGGAAAACTTCCCCCCGCCGGGCCAAACGGATTGCGGTAGCCAGCGAAAGCAACCAACCCCGGGCCAGTGTTCGCCACGGCACCGATCAATAACAGGACAGATTTACGCGGAGACCTAAGAGATACATAGACAGTCAGCGAAAAGTAGACGACCGGAAGCAAATCCCAGAGGAGGAATTGACGAACTGGATCCAAAGAGACTCGCCAATAAAACGCCACCGATTGAAGCCAAATTGTGAGGCACAAGAGGCTAACGAAACGCAAAGGCAAGGAGAAGAACCATTGGGTGGCACTCCTGATTTTTACGCGGCGAACGAAGTTGAATCGATGAAGAGTGATGGCCTGCGGTCCTGAGACGGAGGGGTTCGAACTCAGTCTCAAAATCAGTCGTGGTTCAGGTAGCGCAATGCTGCCAGAAGTGAAGATCAACCAGGGTCGAATATTGGAGCCGGCAAAGATGCCCGTCGAGACCGCTAACAACAGCACACCTAGCCAGTACCAGAACGACGTCATTGAACCTAGGGCGAAGCTGAGCAAGAAAGCGAATACGATTAATCCTGCGAGAACAGTCCAGACCCGATGCACGGGATGCATTTCATACCCGTCGTCTCCGGATAGATACCAGGGAAAGGTGCTGAGCGCCATACCGAGAAATCCGCCAAGGAGCAGCGAAAAGGGAAGAACCCACGAGAAAGAGCCGCGAGAAGAGTCTGTCTCCCAGGCAACGAAAAAAGTGGTCATAAGAAAGGTGGCAACAACTCCTCCCGCGAACCCTTGAACCAAAAATGTGCCTGGCCCTGTTTTTTCTAGTTGGAAGCCCGGCTTCATGATTTTCATTTCAAGCTCCAATATCGTTCTCGTGCGGGTTGCCGTTGCTGGTGTCAGTAGCGGCTTCGCGCAGTTCATTCACCAGCCACAACGCTTGCTTGCGCAGCGGGCGCATAAACGGATTACTCGCGAGCGAAATCAGGCGATCGAGCAGATCGACAGTGTGATCGATCATGCGATTGGTGCGGCGACTCCCCGGTGAACGATCGTGGATCCAGAAAAGAATGATGCCCATGTGATAGACCCAGAGTAGGTAGGGCAACTCCGCGCGCATATCTTTTGGGATCCTGGCCACCGTACCTTCGACGACTTGTTCAAAAAGCTGAGTGCTCGCCTGCCGTACCGGATCCGAGGCTGGCGCAAACGGATTGAGTGGGCTCTCCGGGTTTGCCGCGGTCTTGAAAACCTCGCCTGCAAACTGGTGATAGGGCGCTAAGGTTTCGATCTTCTGGCGCATCACGGTTAGCAGGCGAGCTTTCAAGGTCTGTTGTTTTTCCAACAGCGGAAGGACCGCCGCGAGGTGTTCTTCATGGCTGCGCTGATAGAACGCCTGGATGAGGTGCTCCTTGGAGTGAAAATAGTAGTAGGCATTACCCAGCGACACGCCTGCCTTTTCGGCAATCGCGCGCATGGTTGTCTCGTCGTATCCCCGCTCGCGGAACATTTCCAGCGCGGTTTCCAAAATCAGCGCCTTGGTCTGATCTCCTTTCATGGTCTTGGCTGATTTCTTTTTGCGCATCGCACCCATGGCGGCTTTTACCTCGTAAGCCCGGCGGCCCTTCCGATCTGATATCTATTTTGCGAGATGGCTGAAACTACGCGCTTGGTCGTCGGCAACAACTCGGGAGACGACAAGCGATAGGACCACTCGCGATAACGGCTCAAGGCCCACAGGACCATCAACCAGCCCTTTGGTCCAAAGTAGACCGCGCCGTCCTCACCAATCACGGTCAGATCTTTCTTGGTTAGTTCGTGGTCGAGTTTTGGGTAGCGGCGCCGGGCATCTTCCGAAGCACAGGGTACAAACTTCATTTCGACAATCTTCGGCTGGTCGGCGAGCCACTCGTGCGCTCTGCGGCACAGACCACAATCCGGGTCATAGAGCACGGTTAAGGCGAACATGGCTACCCCTCCTGAACGGCGGTGAAAGCGTCTGGAGCTACTGGCGGATTGTGATGATTGGTAGTGCGCCGGCGCATGCGACTGAAGACAAACAGGTTGAAGAAGTGCATGCCGCCGAGCACGATGAGCACCATGCCAATCTTGACGGAGAGCGCTTCAATGCCTTCCTGAGCGTTGTTGATTACGTAACCGAGCTTCAAAGCCATGGAGACGTAACCAAAGTTAATCAGGTAGAAACCTACCACGAGCAGGTGATTAACGGAGTCGGCGAGGGCCTCGTTACCGTGGAAAACGTCGACGAGGAAGACGCGGCCGTTTTTATGGAGGGTGCGGGCGACCCAGATGGTCAGGGCAATGCTGATGGCCAGGTAAATCAGGTAAGTGGTTATTCCTATGGTCATGGTCAGCCTCCTTTAGCTGAATTTGAACACGTTCAACTAGCGGCAGATTACGCCTGTATTTTGGGGCTGTCAAGAGAAATTTTGAACGAGTTCAAAAATGAGGAGTGGCGAGGGTCAAGAGGCGGAGGGCAGGAGGCAGGAGGCAGTAGCGGTGTTAGACGGTGACTTTAGGAAGGGCGCTTTGGGACGTAAGCCTCGCGTATTTTTCTCTTCTACTTGTTGGGTGAATCAATTCCGCACAACTTTCTACCTCAACCAGGAAAAGCGGAATGATCTGATGCATGCCTGCCGCAGTTGTCCGCTGATAATTCACAGTTTTTGAGTCTGCCAAGACATCGCTAATCAAATGGCACCATCGTTGCTAATGCACTTGGCAAAGCAATTCAGAATAAAGGAGAACGTGACGCGATGTTTCCAATTGGCGATGACAACAGCGGTGAGAGGACATTCCCGATTGTCACCTACGGATTAATTGCTCTTAACATCCTGTTCTTCTTTGTGGAGTTGAGCAGTGGCGAACGATTCATTCAACAATGGTCAGTCGTACCCAGGGAACTCGTAGCCAATCCAGCAGGAGAATTTCCCACCATCTTTACCTCGATGTTCATGCACGCAGGGTGGCTTCACTTGTTAGGCAACATGCTCTACCTGTGGATCTTCGGTGACAACGTCGAGGATGCGTTTGGCCATGTAAAGTTTTTGGTTTTCTACTTGTTGTGTGGCATAGCGGCCACGTTCGCACAAGTCTTCTTCAGCGCCGCTTCAAACATTCCCAACCTTGGTGCGTCGGGCGCGATCGCTGGCGTGCTCGCTGCTTACATTGTGATGTTCCCGCGCGGACAAGTAAGAGTGATGATGGGTCGAGGGATTATTCCCATGCCTGCATTGGTGGTGATCGGGTTCTGGATCGTGTTGCAATTTATTAGCGGCGTCGGTTCTGTAGCGCAATCATCGCAGACTGGTGGAGTCGCTTACATGGCCCACATCGGAGGATTTGTAGCTGGACTGTTGCTGACGTTTGTGTTTCGTTCGGTGGGAACGCGTCGCGTGGCGGTGTAGAAGATCGCGGTGAACCAAAGGTCGAGCTATAAAATGTTGCGCCGGGGGGCACATTCAACTCTCTGCGCTAACCTCAGCGTTCTCTGCGTCTCAGCGGTTGAGTGATTGTTAAAAGGCATTCACCGCAGAGACGCCGAGAACGCTGAGGTAGCGCAGAGAGTTGTAGCAAATTGACGTCGCCCCTTGAAGTGAGTTCACGGTTCATTGTCGTCATGTAAACGGTCTTCTCTTATTTCTTGCTGTCTCTTTTGCACCACAGCCAATGCTCCAGGTTGGTCTAGCCATTCGCAGAAAGCGTCAAAGAGATCTTCAATCTCGCTAACTCCCGAAAACGATCGTAGCTTGGTAAACAGCCCGCACTCTGGGCATTCGAAATAGAAGTCGAAGGGAGATACTTCAGTCAGTTTCCCACAATGATTTACCTGGCGTTTGAGAGGAAACGATCGAACGGCATCTACCAGATCCTCTTTCTTCTGCGAACTGGATGCGTCCGCGCTCGATTGGCGCGCGATTTCGTCACGAACGGCATTTAGTCTGAGACCGCGTTCGTAAAGAATCTCGGCAGCCAGGGAACGCTCGTCACGTAGCAAACCCAGTAAGAGATGTTCGGTGCCAATGTGGCGATGCCGCAACCGGTCGCTTTCCTCGTTAGCGTAGAGAAGGATCTGCTTGGTTTCCGGCGCCAAAGGCAGTTCG
>DATFRK010000982.1:0-2371 GCA_035263325.1 Pyrinomonadaceae bacterium
GTGACAGGTAAAACACGCCATACGCCTAGGAAAAAACCCAAAAAAACGTATTTCAGCCATCTTCGCAACGAGAAGTCGGATCTCTTTTCGTGGCTGGCTCCATGCTTCGTCGCACTTGTGACTTTCCTGGTCTTTGCTCCCATGATGGAAAATGATTTCGTCACCTGGGACGACTACGACAACCTCGTTAACAACCCAAGCTACCGGGGCCTGGGATGGAATCAGTTGGGTTGGATGTTCACCACCTTTCATTTAGGTCACTATCAGCCATTAAGTTGGGTGACTTACGGATTGGACTATCTAATTTGGCGCATGAACCCCGCCGGCTATCATCTAACGAATCTCATTCTTCACGCAGCCAATGCCGTTTTTTTCTATTTCATTGCCCGTCAGCTGATCGCACTGGCGCTGTCGAACCTCGAGCAGGAAAAATCGTGGCACCTTACCGCCACTGCGGCGTTCGCGGCTCTTCTATTTTCGATTCATCCTTTGCGCGTTGAGTCTGTGGCCTGGGCCACAGAAAGACGCGACGTACTGTCCGGGTTTTTTTACCTATGGACTCTATACTGCTACTTGCGCGCGGCTTTCGCACCGGGACTGACTTCGCGGCGGCACTGGCTTGTGGCGGCGGTCGTCGTCTATGCCTTGTCGCTCCTTTCGAAGGGCACAGCCATGACGTTGCCTGCAATATTAATCCTACTCGATATCTTTCCTTTGCGGCGGCTCCAGGGCCGGATAAGTGATTGGTTTAAACCCCAAAACCGAAGGCTGTGGCTCGAGAAATTACCGTTCGTCGCTTTGGCTTGTGCGTTTGCCGTCATTGCACTCATCGCACAGCATAGAAGCGGGGCCCTCACAGTGTTCCGGCAATACGACATGACCTTTCGGTTTGCTCAGGCTTTCTACGGACTCATGTTCTATCTCTGGAAAACCATCGTCCCGGCGCACCTCTCCCCGCTCTACGAATTGCCCTCCGATCTCGCGCCCTGGGTGTGGATTTTTCTCGTCTCCGCTGCCGACGTAATCACCATCAGCCTTGCCGCTTTTTTTCTGCGCCGGCGCTGGCCTGCGCTGATGACATGCTGGATCTATTACGTCGTCTTGTTGACTCCAGTACTGGGGTTTGCTCAGAGCGGGCCTCAACTCGTCGCCGACCGCTACAGTTATCTAGCGTGCCTCAGTTGGGCATTGCTTGCCGCAGGAGGTCTCCTCTGGATTTGGTCCCCATCTTTCTTTGCAAGCGGTGATCATCGCCGTGGCTTCCTCACGCCTTCAATCATTGGGGTTGGAATCTTGTCGATTTTAGGTTTTCTCACGTGGGAGCAAATTGGAGTTTGGCGCGACACGCGAACTCTTTGGGAGCATGTGATCGCTGCTACGCCGGATTCCAGCGTTGCTCATTATAACCTGGCAAAGACTTTTGAGATGCAAGGCAAACTGGATCAAGCGCTGGAACTATATCGCCGCGCGGTGATCCTCAGACCCGACAATGCCGATGCGCATTACAACCTGGCCCGTCTTTTGGCTCGACAGGGTCAGCAGGAAGCAGCCATTCGCCATTACCGTCAAGCATTGGCGAGCAAGCCGGACGACGCTGACATTCACAATAACCTCGGCCTATTGCTCGCAGCACGGGGCGAGGTTGCGGCTTCGTTGGCGGAGTTGCAAAGAGCGGTCAAACTTGATCCGAACCACGTTCGGGCCTACTTCAACATGGGAAATGTGTTTGCTAGGCAGGGCGCTTTCGATAAGGCTGCTGCGAACTACCAAAAGGCACTCACGCTGGATCCGACCGAAGTAGAGATCCGGCTTGGACTGGGAGGAATCTTAGCGAGACAGGGCAATCTAGAAGCCGCTATTACACAGTATCAACTGGCCGTGAAACTTAAGCCGGATTCAGCCGATGCTCACCTGGCATTGGCTAAGTTGCTTATGGCACAAGGTAAGAAGAACGAAGCTGATAGACATTACGAGCAGGCCCTGCAGATCATCAACTCCCAAAATCAAATAAAGCGTTAGAACAGTAACATAATCACTTTGCACGAACAGAACATGCCGGAACAGGACCGTCCGCACCCAATCCGCTCTTCAACGAGAATCGAATTAGATTAGAGCGACTGAACCTCGAGCCATGATTGAACCGGAATTAACGTTGCAATCTGCACAGCGAGGCGTGAGCCTGGAGGAGTGAAGGCACAGAAGTGTAATGTTTCAAAGTCCTTTTGGTACTCGGTACTCGGTTTTCAATGATTCAGTACAATGCTCATCGCACCGGCGCTCGCAGTCCTTCTCAGAGCTAGAGGCCCATTGACTTCGCTCCGGGAAGGCTGGCGCCTCGCTTGTCATTGTCACCTCCAACTGCGAAATTCGC
>DATFRK010000983.1:0-8546 GCA_035263325.1 Pyrinomonadaceae bacterium
GCGCCGGCAATGGTCAGATACTTCCCGTTGGGAGCTCGTCTTTGCTCGGGCACTTCAATCTTCCGCGCTCCGCGTATGTAGAGGCCAGTGATTGATTCCGGATTTTGCGCGACATCTTCTGCCGTGCCGACGGCCACTACTTTCCCGCCATGCGCACCGGCGCCAGGTCCCAGGTCGACCACGTAGTCGGCGCGCCTGATCGTTTCCTCGTCGTGTTCTACCACCAGCACTGTGTTGCCGAGATCGCGTAAGGCGGAGAGCGTCTCGAGTAGTTTCTGATTGTCACGCGGGTGCAGGCCGATGGAAGGTTCATCGAGCACGTAAAGCACACCGCGGAGTTGCGACCCGATCTGAGTGGCAAGCCGGATCCGTTGACCTTCACCACCGGACAACGTAGACGAGGCGCGATCCAGGGTCAGATATCCGAGGCCTACGGTATTCAGAAAGTTGAGGCGGTTTTTGATCTCGCGCAGGATTGGACCAGCGATCTGCTCTTCACGCGCAGTTAGTTTTATTTCTGCAAATGCTGCCCCGGCATCCTGAATCGGCAACGACGTATACTCAGCAATGCCTCGTCCTCCGAGTCGTACGGCGAGTGAGTCAGAGCGCAACCGGCGTCCCTGGCATTGTTTGCACACCGTGGGTGAGACCAGTTCCTCAAGCGACACCCGGATCTTTTCTGAAGGCGGCTCATTTAGGCGCTCGCGCAGCCAGTTGAGGGCCCCCTTCCACTCACTCTGATAGGAGTAGAGTCCCTGCGTAAAATTTAATTTACCGCTCACCCCATTCAAAAAGGCTTCAATAGCTTCTTTTGGGAGTTCCGCAAATGGCGTTCTGGGATCTGTGTTGAACTGTTTGAGTACTGCCAACAGCGCGCTCTTGAGATAGGCCCCGCCTTGTTTGTCGGCGCCACCCATGTACACAAGCTTTTCGGCCGGTATGTTGACGTCGGGAATTAGTTTGGCGCGATCGATTTCCATCACCGTGCCCAATCCATGACAACGTTTGCAGGCGCCGTAGGCAGAGTTGAAGGAGAAGGAGCGGGGCTCAAGCGGCGGCACGTTGATGCCGCAGTTCACGCACGCCATGCGTTCGGAATAAAGCTTTTCCTCCCCGTCGACAATGGAGATGAGGACTGCGCCGCCTGTCAGTTTGAGGGCCGTGCGAATTGATTCCGTGAGTCGCTCCTTGATGCCTGCCTTGATTAGCAGGCGGTCGATAACGGCTTCTATGGTGTGGTTCTTTCGTCTGTCGAGTCGTATTTCTTCATCCAGCGAAAAGAGTTCGCCATCAACGCGGGCCCGCAAAAATCCATCTTTGGCGAGTTTTTCCAGTTCCTTCTTGAACTCACCCTTCCGCCCGCGCACGATGGGCGCCAGGATCATCACCCGCTCGCCTTCCGGGAGACCGAGTACGTTTTGCACGATCTGATCGACACTTTGGCGCGTGATGGCCGCGCCACAAACGTGACAGTGCGGGACGCCAATCGAGGAGAACAGCAACCGCATGTAGTCGTAAATCTCGGTCACTGTGCCGACGGTTGATCGGGGACTGCGTGAGACTGTCTTTTGCTCGATCGAGATCGCCGGCGACAGACCGTCAACCGAATCAACATCAGGTTTCTCTAATTGATCTAGAAACTGGCGCGCGTAAGCCGATAGTGACTCGACGTACCGGCGCTGCCCTTCGGCGTAGATAGTGTCGAAGGCGAGGGACGACTTACCGGAGCCGGATAGGCCTGTGATTACGGTAAAACGGTCGCGGGGTATATCGACATTGATGTTCTTGAGGTTGTGTTGGCGGGCTCCCCGAACAGTGATGCGATCAATTGCCATGGCGCTTCAAGACCGTGTTCCCCGCCACAGACGCGACTCTTGCGTCACGGAGAATCAGTGATTTTAGCGGAGAGGGTTCGGGTGGGCAAGCGAGCAGGAAAGGATGGGGGTGGTGGGGAGTCGACTTTATATGGGACCTATTCGACCTATCGGAACTATACGACCTATTTTGCCTAATCAAGTTAAAAATTCAATCTCATCCCCACTTCCATTCTCCGGGGCGCCTGCGCGGAGGTGGCCTGGCCATAGAACGGTGAGGTTTGCACCCCGGCGAAGCTGCCAAGGTTGGTGTGATTCAGCAGATTGGAAACCTGCGCGTAGAGTTCCAAACGGAATTTCTTGGTGCCGCCACCAGGCAGTGAGGGAGGCACAGCTCCCTCGCCGCCCGGACCACCAAGTCGCACCATTCTGATTTGCGGACCACCAACCGCCTGTTTCTCGTCGGGTCCAAAATCCTTGCCCCAACTTAATCTTGAGCCGATTTCCCAACGCGACGCACCGCGAGCGCTATTACGTCCTACACCCAACGGACGATCATTGATCACCGTATCCTGGTTGTTATCGAAACCGGTGGTGATGTTGTAGGGCAGGGCGGAAGTCGCCTGGACGATAGCGGAGAGCGCGAAGCCTTGTTTAAGCCTCCTGCTGAAGAAGCCTGAGACGAGGTAACGTAGATCACTGGCTGCTGGTCCCCGATCGGCGTGCAGATTGAAGTTGTTGGCTGGAAGACTGAAAGGACTGTCAGCTTCGTTGGTGGCCTTCATCATTAAGTAGTTGGCGTTCCAAAAGAAGCCGTTGACAAATTTTGCTGGTCCAATACCAATCATCAAACGATGGGCCGACAGGTAAGCCGATGATTCAATATTTGTGATGTTGCCGGCGGTCGGATCGGGCCGTCCCAGTCCCGGAACCGGCGCATTAAGATTTTGCCCGTGCAAGAGGTGAACTCCGCGCTGGTATTGGTAATTCGTAGTCAACCGCACCAGTTTAAGAGCCGTTGTCTCCAATCCCAGTGAGGCCTGGATGATGTAAGGCATTACCAGGTTGGCATCACTCTGGATTCGGCTCGGCGGCAGTATCGTCTGAAACCCTCCAGAAATCGGGTCAGGAAAACCAGGATGGGAGATCACCAGATCGCGTTGGCGCTGACCATCCACTCGCAAGGTCTGTTCGTAGGTTTGAGCAGCAAACCAATCGTAGAAGACACCGGCGCCACCACGAACCGTCACCGTGCCACTCTTCAACGGCGACCAGATAAAACCGAGCCGGGGTGCGACATTCAAGTTATCGCCGAGGTTGGTTTGAAATTCCTGGCGCACCCCGTAACTAAGCGTCAGGTTCTTACGCAAACGATAATCATCTTGTAAATACCAGCCGAATTGATACTGAGAATATTTAACGGTCGGGTCGCCAATTCGTTGGGTGTACTGGGTGGGCAAACCAAGTTGAAAAGCTGTCAGATTTGCGAATTGAAAAGTGCCAAAGCGGTTAGTCGAGTCATTACTCTGGTAACGACCGGCCTCGAGTTGCATACCAAAACGCACCCCATGTTTCTCCAGCGCGTAGTCGACATTGTTAGCGACTTCAAACTCGAGTTGTTTGCGACCGCCACTTCGCTGCGCACTGCCGGCGTTAAAAGCACCGGGCACAAGGATAGTTTGTCCGTTGGTAACTGATTCCGCCTCCGTGTTCAGCCAGCGAGCTTGAACGCGGGCCTCGTTGAAAAACTTTTTGCCGAACACGCCTGAGTCCGCGAAGCGGACGATATGCTCAACCTGGTTTTGCGAATAGCCACGGGAATCTAAGTCGTAGTCCCCTGTTCCCAGGTTGTTCTGCAGCGAGGCATTCCGCTGGTACTGGAATCTCGAGGTGTGAGTTTTCGTAAGGGCATGCTCGACGCGCGCGTCGAGATTCAATCTTCGCGTTGGCCGAAATGAAAGATCGGTGAAAGGGCCAGTGGGCAAGGTAGCAACGATCGTCTTAGCGTCGTAGAAAAGAGAACCGTCCGCATTTAGAAAGAGTGAAGTGCGATTCTTCCAAAGAGGACCTTCGAGTGACAGGCCAAAGCGACGCTGTTGTTCGGGACCACGAAAAGTAGCAAACGCCTGGCGGCCATTCAGAGATTCATCACGGAAGCCAAAGTTGAATGATCCATGCCAGGCATTCACGCCGGGTTTTGTGATGATATCGACTAGGCCGAAGCCAGCGTCGTGGTTTTCCGGCGCGTAAGGATTTAGCCGAAAGCGAATTTCGCGTATCTGCGACTTTGGGGGCAACTTACCACCCCGAAAGCCATTCACGCGCATTTGCGCCCCCGGGCCGGCGAGTTGATTAATTGCATTTTCAAACTCGTCGGGGTCATCGGGCAGTTGGGCGATCTGTTCTTCAGTCAAGACGTTGGTGAATGCGGAACCCTTCGGATCCGTGTTTCTCACCCGCGCTTCTTCTGAGACTTCTACGTCAGCCTTGATGGTATCGATCTCCAGTGAGACCTCGATCTTGTTCTCGCCTGGATGGAAGTCGATATCGATCTCTTTAGCTTTAAATCCGGCCGCTTCCACTACCAGCTGATATTTCGCCACGGCCAACCTGTTAAAGTGGGCCTCGCCTTTCTGGTTGGATTGTGCGGTTGGCCCGGGTTTGCTGTCCTTAATTAATTGCAACCGGGCCCCCGGAATCACCGCGTCAGAAGGATCTTTAACAACAACTTCGATGGTTCCTTCATTTGCTCGTCGCGTTTGCGAAACGACGAGTACATAACCAAACACGGTCAGCAGGAGCACACTCAGGCTGTAGGAGTAGAAACGCCGGGTTCGCATATTTACTCCTTTCAGTGTTTCTCAAACTTATCTGACTTGAACTGCGGGTTGACCTGGTACTTCGAGATCTCGAACTCTTCGGAAACGTCGCTATCCGTCAGAAAGGTAAGTTTGTATGGGAGCAACAAGCCATTAGATTTCTTGTGCTCGCTGAGTCGAATAAAGAAGTCGACCTCTTCAGGTTTTTGCTCGGGCTCGGCTGCCATCTTCTTTTCGGCCTCTTCGCGGGCTTTCTTGATCGCATCCGCTGAGTTGCCGCCAGCACCGACTGACCTCGTCATCGTCATGATTCGCGGTTTGATACCGCGATAACTCAGCAGCAGAGGTAAGTGACTCTGTTTGTCGAAGAAGAGTCGCACCGCAAATTTGTCGGGACCGGTCACGTCCAACACATCCGCCTTCGCATCGTCTACCTCTGATTCGCCGGCGTATTTATATTCCAGTGGCAGGGAAGTAGTTGGCGTTACCAGGATGGCCAGTAGATATCGGGTAAGTTCAATCTGACATTGCCGGCGGAGTAGTCGCTCTATCTCTTCCGGAGAGGCTTGCTGACCACCTGGTCCACCCATGCGAAATATCATGTTGCCGCCGCCACCACTGGAAGCGTTCCAGGCGTGGTCGCCGTTCATACCCCGAGTGGTGATCAAGGCGGTGCTCAAACCTCCAGGATTGAACGCATCCTCAACCAGGTACTTATCAGGCAGCATGATGCTGACGTCGCGGTCGCCAGCCATTTGCCGATCACCCAGCATGCGCGTGTACTTGCCGTTTATGTTCAGGCCCTGAATCTTCTCGAGTGCGTCTTCACCGCCAATTGCCTTGCGGGCTTGTTTCAAAATTTCTTGTGCTTGATCGTCAGCAAATGCTGGCGCGCAAAATACTAGTGTGACGACGAATACAAGTAGAGCTGTGAGTTTCCGCATTGCCATTTAGAACCTCTTTAAGATGATTTGATAGACCGTTATTGCAAACGAATTCGCTGACGGTTAGTCAACCTAACACGCGAGCAAAATCCAACTGCGTGGTGGGCAAGGAAGGTCAGACCGTTGAATCGAACCGAGATTCGATTGTCAGAAGTATTCACCAGAGGGCCGAGGAAAGTTCCAGAAAAATTTGGGGACGGCAGACGGCAGCAGTCAGTACCATCTCGCGGTAGCGGATGGGTCGCCTCCGTCCAAACGAGGCTCTTAGTTTTGCGAGCGACCCATCCGCTACCGCGAGATGGTACTGACTGTGTTGCGGCGCTCCATCCGCCTCGCTGTACTGCGTTGTTGCTATCTTGGTACACTGCCAATAAGTTCAGATCACAATCAACAATCACCCCGTCTTTTGCAGGCGGTATCAATGTGAACCTTCCGAACGCCTTAACGCTGCTTCGCATATTTATCGTTCCCCTGTTGGTGGTCGTACTCCTGACACCATTTTCGGAGAATTGGTTTGGTGTCCCGCGACACTTCTTCGGCGTGGTGATTTTTTTGGGTGCGGCACTGACCGACTATCTTGACGGCCACCTGGCTCGCAGTCGCGGGCAGGTTACACGCCTTGGCCAATTACTAGATCCAATAGCAGACAAGCTGTTAATTTCGGCGGCCCTGATCTCGTTGGTGGAAAATCAACTAGCGCCTGCCTGGGCCGTGGTGATCATTATTGGCCGCGAGTTTGCGGTGACAGGTTTGCGTTCGATCGCCGCCGTCGATGGTTTAGTAATCTCGGCGTCGAAGATGGGAAAGTTTAAGATGTTGGCCCAGGTGATTACGGTCTCGCTGCTAATTGCGTCCAGTGTAGCGGGCAGGCCGCCGGTGGCCAACTTCGGCAAGCCTTTTCCCGCGATCGAATTCTGGTCCGTACCTGAACTACGTTCGGCCTGGAGCCATTTACTGGGCAATGGTCCAATTACAGGGAACGACTGGCAGGTATTGCTTTACACCGCCGGCCGCGCCCTGCTATGGCTCGTAGTTATCTCCGCCTGCGTTTCTATGTATGGCTACTTCCGCCAGTTTTATCGGGCGGTCCTGGCTGGTCGGGTGGCTGAAGAAAAGACCAAACGGCCTACGCCAGTCGCCGCTCGCGAGTAGCTCACTGAATCTCCACCCAGTCACCCGTGTGCACTTCACTCGCCACCTTTGTGATGAGGGCGGTTGCCGTACGCGTCTGTACGTCAAGGATCACCATCTCGCCGACAATCTTCCTGGGCATTACGGGACGGTGGCGTTTGATTTCGTGGGTTGTGATGGGCCGGTAGTGATAGTGCCCGTTGGCTTCGACAAAGGCGGTCGAGTCTTTGGCCCGTTGAGCCTGAATCGAGACACCTCCACCGCGAAAGATGTCACTCTGAAAACCGCTGGCCCGGCCTCGCGCAACCTCTTCGTCGACGACCCGCGTTATGTTGCCAGTTCCAAGCGGTCGATAGATGGTTAGATACTCGCCCGCCACGAGTTTGTCTTCGGCCCCAATGTCGATGTAGACGACGTCGTTCTTCGTCACCATCTCGCGTCCATCACGCGACATCATTAAGCGGCCGACTTGCTTTCCACTAGGGTCCGCAAATCGATCCAGGGGAATCTCGGCCCGTTGTTTCGGCGAGTCTCGAGTCGGTATCGGAGTAAGCAGGTCACCCAGCAGCACTGTGCCGCAGGAGAGGGTGATTTGAGCTGCGGCGGTGTGCTCGGAGACTTTGAAAACTTCCAACTGACCTACTTCCTGAATAAAAACGCCCAGGAAGCCGCTCTTTTCTCGATGTACACCTTTGACGTCTCCGCGTGGCCTGATAATCTCGAACTGATCGCCAGGTTTGATTCCTTGTTGTGAACCCCAGTTAAGATAGACCACGTCTCCCTCCACAAAGGTCCGTTGTTCCTGTTCCTGCTCCGCACCCACGATTTCCGGTGTTTTGGGGAGGTTTTGATACCTGATTTGCCCGGCGCAGTAGAGGGTGGATCTGCCGGCCACGAGCGTCTCGCGCTCTGTCGGTCCGGTGACCTGGATCGTGGGTTTCTGCTGGGCCAGTTCGGGGTTTGCAACAAGGTTTGTTTGAGAAATTCCGGTAGCGGCAAACAAAAGTAGGCAAATAGTCGGAAAAATCAGGTGTCTCGTTAGTTGACTAGCTGTCATGGGAATCTCCTTATCAGATGTCACTATGAGGGAGGCAATTCCAAATTGGAGCTGTTCAGATCAAGTGCTCCCGAAAGATCTTGTCTAGTAAGGCTTGAATGGGGTGGTCGATCCTACTCTGCGGCATAAATTGAGGTCAACGTATTTGCAACGGGCTCCAATGTTTAGCGGCCAAAAGTACAGCGCGACGACTTTGTCTTTGGCAGTCTGATTGTTAGGATATCTGCAACTGTGGCTGCGACTTGCGTTTTTGAAATCCGCTTGGTAGTATCCGCATTTTGTCGGAATGCGCTATTTGTAGTCTATAGCGGGCCGGCGTAGCTCAGTTGGTAGAGCATCTGATTTGTAATCAGAGGGTCGGGGGTTCAAGTCCCTTCGCCGGCTCCACGGCAAAAACAAAAGTTGTTGCAGGGGTGGTCGAGTGGTTAATGGCACCGGGCTGTAAACCCGGCGGGTTCACACCCTACGTAGGTTCGAATCCTACCCCCTGCACCATTCTGGGATGGGTTCTCAGAATTGAAATTAAAAGGGCGGGTGTAGCTCAGTTGGTAGAGCATCAGCCTTCCAAGCTGAGGGTCGCGAGTTCGAATCTCGTCGCCCGCTCCACGTTTTCATGGCCGCCCGCGTAGCTCAGGGGTAGAGCGCCTCCTTGGTAAGGAGGAGGTCATGAGTTCAAATCTCATCGCGGGCTCCAGGTCAGTTGGTAGAGCAACTGGCTTTTAACCAGTGGGTCTCAGGTTACGGACTAATAGCGATCCTTATATATAGAAGAGGAAAAGAT
>DATFRK010000984.1:0-10587 GCA_035263325.1 Pyrinomonadaceae bacterium
TCTGCGCTACCTCCGCGACGCTGAGGTTGCGCTGAGAGTTTTGAATTTTTCTATTGGCTACCTTTGTGTGGTGCGTTCTTTGGCAGGCTCCTTTAAAAACTCGGTGGTATTCTCAGTAATACTCGAAGCCGGAACAAACGAGTTGAGATCAGGTTCGCCAAGCGCTGGTGGTGGACGTCTTTCTTCGAGTGCCGAGGCCTCGCCAAGTCGCTTCAATCGTTGTCGTAGCTTCAAACCAACGATGAAACTCGATGCCTGCCAACCGGCAATGCACAAGCAGGCTGCAGCCGCCACATAGATCGACCATTTCGCTTCGCCGCTTCCAAGATAAGTAACGTAGAGAGCTATCGCGGAGAAGAGGGCGGCGAAAGCGCTCAGGGCATTAATAAACAGGCCGGTGAAAACATTCTGCTGCGGAGTCTCTCCGCCGAATGCAATTCCGCCGCGGCCTCTAATGTCTGGCAGCCATTCTCCGCAGCGCCTGCAGTAGGCTTTGGGGCTTTGGCTGTCGGCGCCACACATCGGACAAAACATATCAGCTGAGTCTCCCGTCTGCTGCATTCTACTTTGGAGTGCCGAGAATCGTCACCGCTTTTGGGATCGGAAATTTGCGATTACAAAGCGGTGACGAGGCCCCCGCACTCCAAAATCTGTAACAAGCATTTAAGGTTACCTAAACGATTCCTTAACCTCGAACGGATAGAAGCTAACCACTTGTGTCTCGATGATCGGCGACACCATTCTTCATTACCAAATCTTGGAAAAACTCGGCGCTGGCGGGCAGGGCGCCGTCTACAAAGCCAGGGACACAAAACTTGGTCGCACCGTGGTGATCAAAGTGCTACCCCGGGAGGTGACCACGAACAAGGTAAACCTCGGCCGTTTTGAACGCGAAGCCCGGTTAGCCTCTTCCCTCGACCATCCTCACATCTGCACCATTTTTGATTTGTACGTCACCGACGACATGCACTTTATCGTCATGCAATTCGTCGCCGGCAAGAATATTCGCGAGTTGGTGGATGGCCATCCCCTGGATTTGAAGAGTGCTCTGTCGATTGGCTTTCAAGTGTGTGACGCACTGGCCGCTGCGCACTCGCGAGGCATCATTCATCGCGACATCAAAGCGCACAATGTGATGGTCACAGCCGACGGCCAGGCGAAGATACTCGATTTTGGCTTGGCTAAACTTGTCGACGAACAAGCAGCGCGCACGGAAGACATTCACCTGACAGAATTAACCGAAGTCGGAGTGCCTTATGGCACCGCCACCTATGCAGCACCTGAGCAAGCACAAGGATTGCCAGTGGATGCTCGGGCTGACATTTTTTCCACTGGTGTGTTGCTCTACGAGATGCTCACCGGGAAGTGGCCCTTTCACGGCAAAACTGTGATTGATGTGCGTTACGCAGTACTGCACGAGACGCCGCAACCCTTGGTCAAGGCACGACCAGAAGCTACGCCACCTCGGCTGCAGGATATTCTGGATCGAGCCATGGCGAAGGCTCCGGAGGATCGTTATCAAAACATTGCTGAGTTCCGCGACGAGCTCCGGCGCTTGCTACAAGATCTATCACTTGGCGGCGAGACGACACTCCCCGGCGAACTTTCCACTTCGAACCCATCACATCTAAGGACCGCTGGTCCAGTTGTTCGCGCCGTCCGCAAGTTACCTCTTGACCGCACGCCACCAGTTGTGCGGGCTGGTTTAGTTGCCCTCGCAGTGACGGCGCTGGCGGCAATGGCGATCTGGTTGATGTTTGGCTCGAAGTCATCAGGAAGCGTGGCCGCAGATACAGTCATTGTCAGGTTACATGGGTCAAATACCATCGGAGCAAAACTCGCGCCAGCCCTCGCTGAAGACTTCTTCCGGCAGTTGGGAGCCAAGGACGTCAGAACCGTTCCCGGAGACGCTCCTGAACAAGCCACAGTCTGGGCCACATTACCTGGCGAATCAGCTCCGAAAGCGATCTCTATCGAATCTCACGGCTCAGCCACAGCGTTTACCGATTTGGCATCGGGGTCGTGCGATATCGGTTTGTCGTCGCGGAAGATCAAACCGGAGGAGGTGCAAAAACTGGCCCCACTCGGCAACATGCTTTCGGCTGAGAGTGAACATATTCTCGCCCTCGATGGCATTGCAGTGATCGTCAATACTAGCAATCCGATCGACTCGTTAACCAAGGAACAAGTAGCGAATATTTTCTCCGGCGAAACTACGAATTGGACCCAGGTACTGAGCCCGCGAGGTCACATCAAAGTCTACGCTCGCGACGATAAGTCAGGCACCTATGATTCTTTCAAAGCCCTGGTGTTGGGCACCAACGCTTTGGTGAGTACAGCGACCAGGTTCGAAGACAGCGTGGCCCTTTCTGATGCAGTCGCGAACGACCCCGACGCGATCGGTTTTATTGGTATGCCCTACGTCAGAAATGCTAAGGCCATTGCTATCTCTGAAAGCGAAACCACTCCGTTGCTACCCAACCGGCTCACGGTTGCGACAGAAGACTATGTTCTTTCCCGCCGGCTTTATCTTTACACGATGGCCACTCCCAGGAACCGTTGGGTGGGCCAATTCGTGGATTTTGCGCTCTCGAAATCGGGTCAGGAAGTCGTCGCCCACAACGGACTTGTGGCACTTGAGGTCAAGACGGAAGAGTCTACGATCGTTAAGACTGCCCCGGACAAATATAAGAATCTGACTAATGGAGCGGAGAGGTTGTCATTAAATTTCCGATTTCACAAGGGCGGCAAAGAGTTGGACAACAAAGCGAGACTGGACCTCGATCGCGTCGTCGATTTCGTGAGTGAGTTGAAATTGACGGGCCAAAACCTGCTCTTGTTTGGTTTTGCCGACGACGCTGCGGGTGACGATCAGAACCTGGCCCTGTCAAAAGAGCGCGCCACCATTGTCGCGGAACAATTCAAGCGTCGCGGCATGTTGCCGGCGGTCATCGATGGCTTTGGTTCGTGGCTTCCGGTGGCGTCGAATGCAACCGAAGAAGGTAAAGAGCGGAATCGTCGCGTCGAGATATGGCTGCGAAAGTAAGATGAAGCGTCGGAGAGCTTGGATCTCGAATAACAAGATCTCAGATCTCAAAACCTCACCCTAGAGAACGTTCGACTTGATTGAGGCGAACTCGAGTTGCGAATCGAAGCGAGGTTCTTTCTCTTGCGGCTTCAATCGCACGTATGTGCCATCTGCCTTCAACTCTCTCGCGTTCACGTTGTCCTTGAGATACGCGCCGATCACTGTATCTTTCAACTGCTTCTTGAGGCGCTCATCCTTTATCGGAATGACCACTTCAACCCGGCGACTCAAGTTGCGGTGCATCCAGTCAGCACTGCCGATGAATAGCTCCTCTCTCCCATTGTTGGCGAAATAGAAGATGCGACTGTGCTCGAGAAAGCGACCCACAATGCTGCGCACCCTGATGTTTGACGAAATCCCGGCTAGACCAGGTCGCAACATACAAATGCCGCGCACTATCAAGTCGATCGAAACACCTGCCTGAGAAGCCGCGTAAAGGGCGCGGATGACCGCCATATCCGTGAGACTGTTTACCTTGGCTATGATGCGTGCCGGACGGCCTGCTTTGGCGTTGGCGGTCTCTCTCTGAATGAGCTTGATCATTCGTTTACGCAGGTTGACCGGAGCGACCAGCAAAGAGTCGTAACTGGAAAAATCCGAATACCCCGTGAGAGCGTTGAATAGATTCGTGGCATCCGTCGCAATCGTCTCATCGACGGTAAGCAAGCCCAGATCGGTATAGATACGCGACGTGGTTGGGTTGTAGTTGCCTGTGGCTAGATGAACATACCGCCGCAACACGTTCCCTTCACGACGCACTACCAAGGTCAGCTTGCAGTGCGTCTTCAAGCCAACTATGCCATAGACCACATGCACCCCCGCCTCTTCCAACCTGCGGGCCCACTCGATGTTGCTCTCCTCATCAAATCGAGCCTTCAGCTCAACTAAGGCCGCGACTTGCTTGCCACGTTCGACCGCATCGATCAAGGCTTCTACTATCGGTGAGTTGCGACCTGTGCGGTACAAGCAAATCTTGATTGCCACGACATCCTTATCCTTCGCCGCCGTGCGGATGAAATCTGTGACTGTGCTGTAAGCCGTGTAGGGATGGTGTAACAAAATATCCTGGCGCCGGATGCCGGCAAAGACGGACCCGCTCGCTGTCAACTCTGATGGCACCGTCAGATACAACGGTTTGTCTTTGAGCTCCGGTCGATCCATTCCATACAATTGCATCAAGTCCGGTATGTTCAGTGGTCCATCAATTTGGTAGACATCATTCGGCGTGAGCTGCAACGACGTCGTCAAATATTCAATCATCTCAGCTGGCATGGAGGTCGACACCTCCAGCCGCGCCGGATGACCAAAACGCCGGCGACGAACATGTTGTTGCATCGTGCGCATTAAGTCGCCCGCTTCGTCTTCCCGGATATCAAAGTCGGCATCGCGCGTGATCCGGAACAAATGCGGCTTACCAATTCTCATTTTCGGGAACAAGGCGTTGAGGTTGGCCGAAATCACACTGCCCAGCAGCGCAAACTTAACGCCCTTTTCATCCACTGGTATCAGCACTGGCACACTTGGTGGAATCTTGATACGCGCAAAGCGCGATCCGGGAATTCGCAGAGTCGGCTCGACACTCTTCGAATTACCCGAGCCAATCATTACCCCAAGATTCAGGCTGAGATTCGAAATGTAGGGGAAGGGGTGACCGGGATCGACAGCCTGAGGTGTCAAGATGGGGAAGACGGATTCCAAGAAATACTCGTCTGCCAGATTCTTTTCGCGCTTGGTCAGTTCGCTGTATTGCTTGATTACTATGCCTTGCGCTGCCAACGCCGGCATGATCTCAGACTGCAAACACTTCGTCTGCGTCTCAATCATCGGCCGCAACTTCTGACTGATCTCTTTCAACTGCTCTGCCGGCTTCATTCCGTCAGGCGACGCTTCAGCTTCCGCCTCCACTGCCTCCTGCAAGCCTGACACTCGCACCATGAAAAACTCGTCCAAGTTTGTTGAAAAGATGGCGAGAAACTTGAGTCGTTCAAGCAGTGGGTGACGCGTGTCCAGCGCCTCGTCTAGCACGCGCTTGTTGAATTCAAGCCAACTCAGTTCGCGATTGAAAAGCAGACGTCTTTGATGACGCAGATTTCGTGGTAATGCGACTTTAGGAGAAGTTTCAACTTGCGGTTTTTGCTTGGCTTGAGTAAGAGCAGCACTCATATTAGATACTTTACCTGATGGACACGATTCCCGCATCTGTGATTTGTGAATCGTTGGGAGGTCTGAACAGGGTGTTACAAGTTCGGCGATATTGGCGGATAAACTAAGGTAATTCCTGATTTTAGTTGGATCTAGATCCGATCTCGGACGACGTGAAACGACATGCGGGCAGTAGTTACGGAGCTTCTACCCAGGTAGAGGAACACGGCTACCCAAAGACCTTCCAAAATCAATATCGACGTGGTCGTGGTGAGTGTCTGCAATCCGCTAATAAGATTCGGCGCGCCAATTTCAGTCGGCACAGCGAAAGCAAGTACCGCTAGTGCGCAACCCAACGAGGCTAAGGCCATAATTTGATACGCAGAGATTCGCCCCCCACCACGATAGTCAGCGCGCAAAGTCTCTGACAACGCCCGCCAGAGCTGCGTGACAACTACGGGTACCAGCAAGGCTGCGGTCCACTGCGAACTCAAGAAGAGTAGTACGCCACCCAAGCCAGCGAGTGCGGAAACAATTGCCGTCACCGCCTGGATTGGCACCAGTGGCTGTCCGCTGAGTTCACTTTCGTAAGCCGCCTTCTTCGTGTGCGCGCGAAAAACAAAACAGGCGTTTCCCAATGTCCGCTGAATCACTGCCGGGACGTGCCAGATCAGTTTTCCGTAACAACAACCAAAGCTGATGCAAGCCAATCGTCCGAGAGCTTCACCGAAGGCATAGGCAATAGCGATCGCCGCGAGCATCTGCACAAACGGCACCCGCACGCCAAACCGGTGCCCGACAAAACTATTGAAGGCCGGAACCAACAGTGGAAGGACCAGAAACCCCACGAATGAAGCACCGCCAACAGTGAACGTATGTCGCTTTCCCTCGACTACTCGCGCCACAATCTTGGCTGCGGGAATACAAATGAGCAGCAGAGCAACCACAACGCCAAGACTGGCGCTTAGCGGCACAGCGATCGAGCCCATCAACAATATGACAATCGCGCAACTGAAGACACAGGCCGAGGCATTGAAGAACCCGTAGTAAGTTAAGTTGATACCACGCCAACTACCTTGACTTAATCGTTGCATAGGCACAGTGGCCATGAATTGCCAATCGTCGCGCGGTAACTTACGAAAGCCCCACGAGAAAAGAAGGGCGAAGAAGGTGGCGAGCGCCACGACAAATAAGATACTACTCATACTTCACTTCCTTTTGCTGCCGTGGCAAGGGGAGACCTGACGGCTACTTCGGTTTCCACAATCGTCTGGTTGAAGCCCAACGAAAAGCGGCTCTGCGCATCAGCCCGAAACCTATTACTGATCAGATCTGGAGCAAACTTTATCCGCCCCTTTTGAAACAGCAGAATCACCGTACTGCTACCCGGTCGGAACAAGCTCTTGGGCTGTCCGCGTCGCACAAACATTCCGCGTTCAATTGGCTCCGGCTCACAATAACGATCGCTGCTGTAGCATTGCTCGATCTGGCCCACCATCAGGGCCACCACTTCCACCATTGCTATCAAACCCAAACCATCACCGCCGTCGACATCTGTGTTCAGAATTGTGACGACACGACGATTTTTCGAAAGGGGGTTGGTGAGAGAAATCACTGCACCAGGATTGCAAGAGTGGTAGCGACCGCGGATTTCATAGAAATCTTCGACGATTCCGGACTCCGGTATATGAACGTAGTGATACTTCTCCGGCGTGAGTCGAAATACCGCAAAGTCACCGCCAGTAAACGCTTCACACCATGGTTCACGATCGATGCTCAACAAATCCCGGAGGTCGAAAAACTTTTCCTTGATGAAGATCGTCGAAGTCTCCTGCAATGAACCTACCAGCGCCCGCGAATCAGCCGGGCAAACAGCCATTGAATCGTAGGCGGGCATTGGCCGGCAGTCCCAATAGCGAATCTTCCTTTCGAAAATCTCGCGAACGGTGGTGAAACTCTCAGGTGAGTCAACACATTCAGTGAGATCAACCCCTGATTGGCGGAGGAAACGCAGCATCCCGGTCACCTGACTGCCCAGGGTGCTGTAGTTCAACGTAGCCAACCCATCGGAAATCCACTGGCTCGAGGCCACTCGCGTCAGCCAGGCTGCCCTTTCGAGCGACGACGAGTAGAGTGCACGAACTACTCGATCCGCGTAGAGTTTCTCGTCACGCACTTGCTGCGTATGGCGATCGATGTACTGGTGATTCAGCATAGATCTGTTTGCAATCCGCCGTGAATGGTCCATCCAGTTCGCCACTCTCCCACTTGATGACTAACAGCACCAGCGAGACAAGAGCGCGAAGTTGCTCCGGGGTAAGTTCATCAGTCACTAACAAACGTTCTATTTCGTTCAGAAAGTGTGAAGGTCTTAGATCAGGAAGGATTAACTGCAATGATTCTCTGTCCAAATCCTTAAATCGATCCAGCGACTCACGAACAAAATCGAGTGCTTCTCTGAGCAGTTGTTGCTTCAAGTCCTCGCGGTAGAACTGTTCCGCCGCAAGATTGAATTCTCGTGCTTCAAGTTTGAATGCCTGGTCCTTGCCGGCTTTGCCCAGGATGCCCTGGAGCAGTTTGCCGTAGGTCCTGCTTTCGTGGTTGCGTAAGCGCTCCAGGATGTCAGCAATGAGAGACTCCAGGCCAAGCATCTCAATACAATCCGCCGCGTCCTCCTGCAACAATCGCACCAGCGCCAGGCAATACTCCGGCAGTGGTACACGCAGATAGCCACCGTGACGGCTGGCAGTTGTATTTGCGGTTAGGGCCACGATCCGGCGAAGAAAATCATTTGGAGTATTTGCCCGGATGTTGAAAGCCGGAAGACCCAGGGCGGCGCAGAAAAACGGCAAGCGGCGCTCGCTTTCCGAAGATGGTTCGTGGGGAATATCGAGATGCGCGTACTCACCAGCAAGCGCGTACTTGTAAGCGAGCAGAGTTATCAAGCGCTGTAAGTCGGCCGCTGGTGCGAAATCTCCCGCCATGCTGGCAAAGAGACTGTAGTGTCGTCCTTCGAAACCGGAGAACCCCATCGTCGCGAACTCTCGCAGACTAATCGGAAGATAAAGTTTCAGGTGACGGTCAGAGACTCCCATACTTTCCAGGTCGAGCTTCAGTCGCTGAGTATTTCCCAGTTGGCCATCGAGGGCCGAGGCGCTTTCGGTGCAAAGCCAGGCGACCGGAAAGTCGATCAATCTGTAATCGGTCACCAGGTCTCCACGCAGGGTAAACGCCGTGGCCAAAAAATTGTCGAGCCACTTTGGACCATAAGGAGTGATAGCGTGTCCGAACACCCGCAATTGCGCCTTGCGTTTCCAATGCCGCCACAGCATGCGCAGGTGGGTGTAATCGAGTTCGTGTGGTAGGAACCCGAGAGCCAGTTCCGGATGAAAATCCGAAAATCCAAGCCGGTAGGGAGCAGCAGTATATGTGCCGACGAACAGAGGCAAGAAGTGCTCGCAGATCTTTATCACCAGGTCGCCCAGCAACTTTTCATCGTGAGCGGTAAATCCCGAGTGCGGATCGGTTAGGTGTTGCGCGAGGACCTTGCTGCCGAGACTTAAATGCGTGCCGTTGTTCGCCAAACTCATACTCGAGGTATTCGGCAGAACGACGAGGTTGTTAGTAATTATCCCTGCCTCTCGCAATTTGGCGACGGCATTGATTTGGCTGCGACTCGTCACCTGGTGCGCTCGCAACATGTACTCGTGTTTTGTTTCTCCGTCACTCCAGCCCGACAGGCACGGACTGACAAATAACTCGCGGTAGAAGCCGTCGGAAACACAGTTGTTAAGTTCGCGCTGGCGTACTGCCGGATGAGGCGCAAAGTTGATGGCCGCCCGCTGGCCCACTGACTCGAGGTTGATAATCTTATTCGCCCACTCAACCAACAGGTGGGTGAGCAGGAAGCGAGTGGACATTTCCGCCGCTATCGCCTGGCCAAATCCTTGGGACCTCTTTGAATCAACGATATGAAACGAAAACGTTTCGGGAGAGATAAGGTCGTTTGAGAAATGAGGTAATAGACGCAAAGCTGTCGAGTGGACTGATCGGGGTAGATCCGGCTGCCTACCAACCACATCGGTGAGGGCCAGCTTGACCAAATAGCTGATCGGAACTCTGATCCAGTCGCCCCAACTGCCGGCAAAAACGAATTTGTCGCGGTCCGACCGCGTCACTCCGCCCGAATCTTTGCGACCGGTGAGGTCCTGGTCAAACATTTGATTGGCGAATGCGCTCAGGCTATTCCTGGGAAAACGAACCCAACTATTGTCCCAGGTTTGCTCCTGGTTGCCAGCCAGAAAGCCTTCCAGTTCTCGGATTAGATCGCGTGGTGCTTCGTCGCAAGCTACTCTGCGCGCGACGTTGACGTAGTACTTGGAACGTTCAATGGTTACCGGCAAATCGACGGTGTGGCGTTTGCCGATTACTATCGCCTGCAATTCGTTTTCAGTTCCGGCCGTTGCATCTCCTGGAGCAAAGGGCAAAGATTCGATAGCGACAGCGCCGCCAACTCGCTCAGTCCGCAGATCCAGCAACGGAAATCCACGAGCGTAGCCGTGCTTCATGACGCGGAAGTTCTGCATCGCAAAACCAAAGTAACTTACCCCGAGCGTTCATCGGGCCTGCCGGCAGTTACTCCATTGCCCGACTGCCTCGCACCCACGAACCGGTAACTCGATCCTCCCACTGGTTCAATAACGTCACCACAGATTCCGATGATTGAGCGAAGGCGGCGAACCGTAACATTCATCGCGCGCGCATCTGCGCGATGACTGGGTCCCCAAACTTGATCTACAAGCTGTTGTCGAGTAGTGACCTCACCAGGATGGGCAGCGAGTTCTGCCAACAATGCAAAGTCGAGTCCGGCCAGTCGTATTGGTCTACCATTGCAGAAAACCAGCATCTGACCAAAATCGATCCTCAAGTGACCATCATCGTAGATAGCGGAGGTAGTTAAGCAGGCTCGCTGAATCAGCGAACGGACCCGCTCGACTACTTCACAAACGACGAACGGCTTAGTGATGTAATCGTCCGCCCCCATATCCAGGCCAGCCGAAATATCCTTCTCAGCACTCTTCGCTGTCACCATGATGATAGGAATGCGCCTCGTATAAACTTCCAGGCGCAGGCGCCGGCAGATCTCGCCGCCGCTAATCCCAGGCAGCAGCTGGTCCAGGAGGATTGCGGCTGGCGGATTCTTCTTATCAAGTGAAGCGGACAATCCTTCCTCACCCGTCAAAGCTACGCGAGCAGAAAGACTTGCGTTCTCTAAACCAAAACGGAGGATCTCAGCTATGTCCGGGTCGTCTTCGATAATCAACACTGGTCCGGTCATTCTCATTCTCTCCAGTGAA
>DATFRK010000985.1:0-3286 GCA_035263325.1 Pyrinomonadaceae bacterium
ACCTAGACAGGCTACCTCCCTGCTGAAGCGGGTGGTATCTCCATCATCTCGTTACGACAGGTAATTCAATAAAGCTCGCCTTACCAGGTGCGTGATAAATTCGCTGCGTTGCCTTGCGATAGTCTTCGGGCTTGGCCCAGAAAACACTCTTCACAAATGTCTGTGGATTTCGATCATAAAGCGGAAACCAACTCGACTGTATCTGGACCATGATCCGGTGACCAGGCAGGAAGACATGATTTGCCGTCGGCAGCGCGAATTTATAGACCAACGGCACATTGGCTTCAATTGGCTTGGCCGTCTCAAAACTTTCGCGATAACGGCCACGCAGCACATCTGCTGAAATCATCAACTGGTAGCCACCCATCTTTGGGTCGCTGGCCACTTCATCAGGGTACAAATCGATTACCTTAACCACCCAATCGGAATCTGTACCGCTGGTCGAGGCAACAATGTTGACGATGGGTTGGCCACTGATCTTTACCGGTGCAGACAAGCTGTCTGACCTGAAAGCCAGCACATCGGGTCGACCCGATTGTTCCCGCTGATCGTCAACCAGCCACAGTCGCCAGGTGCCGCCATCGATCGGACGCGCCCGAAACGGGACCGGCTTGGCTGGATCAGAAACGTACTCTGCAAATTCGGCGTCGCCGGCTTTTGGCGCATTGAAGCCGGCCTTAAGTCCCGCGGTGAGATAGAGCGGCGTTGACTTGATCATGCAACCACCCTGACAACCTGAGGGCCAGGAAGTAAGGCGATGCCATTTGTTGGTCCCGGTTTCAAACGCCGTTACTGGCGCGACATCCATCTTTGGCGCGCCATCTTTCAGATAGTGGTCAAGGAAAGGCCGCAGAATCTCCTGGCGAAAATAGAGCGCGGTGTCGCTGTTGAACTTGATCGCGCCCAGCGAGCTGCCTTCACGAATCTCCTGGCCGTGATGCCAGGGACCAAGGACCAAAAACACTTTGTCGTTGTTTGTGTCTTTCGGCTTGATTGCTTTGTAGACTGCGATGTCGCCGTAGATATCCTCCTGGTCCCACAAGCTATGCACCAGCATCACCGGCACTTTAAGTGGTTCCTTACCGAGGATTTTGTCGACGGCCTGATCCTGCCAGAACGCGTCGTAGCTTGGATGTTCCAGAATCTTTCTCCAAAAGCCTACCTGTTCCAATCCGCGCCGGCGACCTAGTTCTCCCGCTGAGCCAGCCTCCATAAACATGTCGTAGTCGTCGAAGTGGCTGGTCCACCATTTAATTTCGTTGGCCCGCGTTGCTTCCTGGTCGTAGATATAACTCATTCCTTGCTGGCGAAAGGCGCCGTTGTGAAACCAGTCGTCGCCCATCCAGCCATCAACCATCGGGTTCATCGGTATCGAGACCTTGAGCGCCGGGTGAGGATTGATGAGAGCCATTAGAGGCAGGAACCCGTCGTAAGAAATACCGAGGATGCCAACCTTACCGTTGGTTTCGGGAATGTTCTTAACCAGCCAGTCAATGGTGTCGTAGGTATCGGTAGGGTGATCTACGTCGGTGGGGTTCTGTGGACCACGCACCGGACGATTCATCACGTAGTCGCCTTCTGAACCATACTTCCCGCGGATGTCCTGCACCACTCTGATGTACCCGCCCTCGACGATTACGTCGGTGGCGTTGTCGTAGCCTTCCAGGCTTGGACCAAGATGCGAGCTGTTTTCGTGCGTGGTGAGGTCGCTGGCGTTATACGGCGTCCGAGTCAATAAGATCGGCGCACTCTTTGCGCCTTTCGGGACCAGGATAACTGTGTGTAACTTCACCCCGTCGCGCATGGGGATCATTACTTCTCGCCTGACATAGTCAAAGCCGTCGTTAGTCGGTTCGAACTTCTGCGGCGTCTCGTTAGATAAGGTTTTAACTTGCCCTTGCACCAACTGAAGTCCAGTGAGCATCAGCACAGTGGCACAGATCAGCCTCACAGCTGACAAAGAGTTTTTTCTACTCATTGAGCACTCATCCTGTTTGCGATGTAGTTGTAAGTCGTTAATGTAGAGCCGTTAGTTCTTGAGGCTCTTCATTATCTCGATATGACCGTCAAGAATACCTGCTGCTTGCTCGGGGTTTGGTTCGAGTGACCATTGGTCATGATCAAAGGTTCCCCCCAGCACAATTCCGTCGTGACGGGGAAACATATAGCCAGACCCACCTAAATAACAATAGTCAATCTCGGGTTGAGGCAGGAGTATTTCCAGCTGCCCGCGAACCGGAATCAAGACCTTGTCGTCAAGCAACGCGCGTGCGCCTAGTCCAGTGCAATTGAAAATAATCTGCTCCGGTAGTTGCTGCAGTTCGTTGCGGCTTTGAAACTCTCGCACCGCGATCTTGCCGCCAGCAATGTAGAAGTCGCGGAGCAGGGCATTCAGATAAGTCTGCGGCTCAATCAACATGGTAGAGAACTGTTTGACGTACTCAACCCCAAAATAGCGCTTGGCGTCGTGATGCAACTGAATGTCCGGGTAAAGAGCATTACCCCCTTCCAGTTCACGATTGGCTGCGTCCTGGCTGCCGAAGAATTGAAAGGTATCGATCCAACGCACTCCATAATCTGGCCCGGCCAGGAGTTGAAAAGCTCGCTGGGCAGTGCGACAGGCACTATTAAACTGGTCCATGAACTTGGGCGAAACGCGCTGCGGATCGTAGACGGAAGTGGGGAACCAGAAACCACCGGCGATATTTGAAGTTGTTTGCGGGGGCAGATCCTTCGCGTAGATCGTAACGGCGCCACCTTGACGTTGCAGTGAGCGCGCGGTCGAAAGTCCCATCACGCCGCAGCCCACCACGGCAAACTGTTGTTGACCGGAACCCCGCGCTGCATCGAGTGCGAGTGAAGCACTGCCCCACGACAAAGTTATTCCTGCGCCGCCGTGGCCGTAGTTGTGAACGACCAGTTTGTCGCCAATCTTTTCCGCGGCGACTACGAATCCTTCAGAGCGGTATGGCCTCAGACCAACAACTTCACGGATCAACCGGCTGCGGGAAACTTTGACGGGATAAAACTTTCGCTTTGGCTCTCCGGCAAGGGCGGACAGACGAGTCGTTGCTGCTACTCCGGCAGTCGCGGCCAGGGTTGTTTGGAGAAAGGTGCGTCGATTGACCATCGAACTATTTGGGAGTCCGAGCCTCTTTGGAATGCAGTAAAACCTGCGCTCCCAAAGTCTAAACCACCTGGCCGGCGGCAAATCCTGAGGCCCAGGCCCACTGGAAATTGTAGCCACCGAGGTGACCAGTTACATCAACAACTTCACCGATAAAGT
>DATFRK010000986.1:0-6479 GCA_035263325.1 Pyrinomonadaceae bacterium
AGAACTGATGCAGGTGTGCGTCAGCGCCGGCGGCACAATTACCGGCGAGCACGGCGTGGGTTTGGACAAGCGAGACCTCTTGCCGCTGGTCTTTTCGGAAGATGATCTGAACGTGATGCTGCGGGTTCGCACGGCCTTCGATCCCCAGGGCATCTGTAATCCGGGGAAAATCGTGCCCATGTTGCGCGGCTGCGGTGAGGCATCGGCAGTGGCGCAGTCGGCGCCGCAAGCCACCACGCTGAGACCGCTCTTTTCTAACATTGACTCGGTTAATAGCACTCGACTTGCTATAAGCAAGTTTGCGATCGAAACTGCTTCACCACGACTGGCGCACCTCGTCGGTGAGGAAAACGTCTCCGCTATTGATTCCAAACCAGGGGCACTGCTGGTTTCTCCAGGTTCAGTAGCAGAAGTTTCAGCAGTCATGAAACTCGCATCGAGTGAGGGCTGGACCGTCATGCCAGCCGGTGGCATGACGTGGTTGAATGGCGGTGTGTCCACAACCCCCAACCTGCTCGTGAGCACTGCCCGTCTTAACAAGATTGTCGAACATGAGCCGGCCGATCTGGTCGCTGTCACACAGGCCGGCGTGAGACTAGAAGAATTCAACGAAGCCCTGTCTCAGAATGGACAATGGCTTCCGCTCGATCCTCCTGACAACGGTAGCGCCACTATCGGCGGAGTGGTAGCTACTGGCCTGGGTGGCGCACAGCAATTCGGTTATGGTCGCCCTCGCGGATCGGTGATCGGCATGCAAGTCGTTTTGGCGGATGGCAGTGTGATTAAGGTAGGCGGCCGCGTGGTGAAGAATGTGGCCGGCTACGACCTGTGCAAGCTGTTCACAGGTAGTTATGGAAGCCTCGGGGTCATCACCGAAGTAAATTTTAAACTCCGACCTCGCCCGCAACGTGAGGGCACCATAGTGGCCATGGGCAAGCGGCGGGCGCTGGTTTCGGCCGCCGACTCCGTTTTAGCGGCAAAGCTTTTTCCAGTTGGCCTGGCATTGGTTTCATCCTCGCTGGCTGACGTGGTGGGCCTGACGGGAAACTCGGGCGAAGACGTCTTGTTGCTCCGTTTTGCTGGGAATGAACCCGCGGTTGATTTCCAGACGCACGCCGCCTTCGCCGAAGTAGGTAAACTCTTAGGTTTTTCTTCACTCCAGACCCTCCGTAGCGATACGGCAATCTGGCAAAGGTTGAACCTCGCGCCCTTACGGGAGCAGACTCGCTTGGGCTGGCGGGCCAGTGTTCTGCCGAGCGAAATCGATCGTTTTATGGGGGAAGTCACGAACGTCTACCAGGAAAGTCTGTCTTCCTCACTGTGGCATTTGGACGCCGGCTGCGGCACTTTGAGAATGATGGATGACCGGGAGCGAGATGTCAGTTTTGTCGCCGAGTTGCGAGCGGCGGCACAGTCCGTGGGCGGCTCGTTCTTTATTGAACACTGGCAAGGTCAACCTGGCTTTTCCGCTGTTAACCTGGGAAAACTGACGGAACTTTCGGCGCGCATCAAGCAACAGCTCGATCCCCTTGGTATACTTTGTTCCACACATTTTGATTTTCGAGAAAGTGCCGTCTGAGTTAATAGAGGTCTCATCATGCAGTCGAAGCTCAACTACCGAATTCATCTGCTGCTAACGGTTGTGTTGGCGCTTGCTTTCGTCGGCACAACGGTCACGCCACTCCTGGTTCATTCGCCCGCAATCGTGACTGCAGCGTCGCGGGAACCGGTGCGGGCGAAACACGGCATAGTGGCGTCGACCAACGAAGTGGCATCGCAGGCAGGAGTAGAGATCATGAAGCGCGGTGGCAACGCCGTGGATGCAGCCATAGCAGTCGCCTTTGCTTTGGCGGTTACACATCCGGCCGCCGGCAACCTCGGTGGTGGTGGCTTTATGGTGATTCGTCTCAAGAACGGCAAGACGACGGCAATCGATTATCGGGAGATGGCTCCTGCAGCAGCGACCCGAGATATCTATCTCGCTAAGGACGGAAAGCTAATTGAAGGTGAAGGCGGATCGCTAGTTGGATACCGGGCGGCGGGTGTGCCGGGCACAGTGCGAGGGATGGAACTAGCTCTGAAGAAATATGGCTCGGGAAAATTCACCTGGACACAACTGATTGAACCGGCCCGCAGACTCGCGGCAAACGGATTTGCGGTTACTTACTCACTTTCCCGCTCCTTGCGCAGTAGCGACGAATATCTCTCCCAGTACCCGGAAACGAAACGCATCTATCTCCGAGGAGGAAACTTCTACCAGGAAGGCGAGATCTTTCGCCAACCAGATCTCGCGGCAACGTTTGCCAGGCTACAACGTTCTGGTCCCAATGAGTTCTATCAAGGCAAAACCGCCCAGCTGATTGTGGCAGATATGAAACGCAACAATGGCTTGATGACCATGAACGACCTGCGCGGCTACGTTGCCAAGGAACGCGAACCTTTGCGTGGTACTTACCGCGGCTACGAAGTCATTTCCATGCCTCCTCCTTCGTCGGGTGGAGCGGTGCTACTGGAGATGCTCAACATTCTCGAAGGTTACGATCTTAAGAAGATGGATTCAGCTTCTTCGGATCGTTACCACTTAATGGCGGAAGCGATGCGGCGGGCGTTTGCAGATCGCGCCGAGTACATGGGTGATAGTGATTTTGTGAAGGTGCCGGTCGCCGGTTTGATTGACAAGTCTTACGCGGAAAAACTGCGTTCGACAATCAATCTCGATCGCGCGTCCACGAGCGCCGAAGTTCGAGCTGGTCGCCCAGCCGGCTATGAATCGGAGGAGACTACGCACTTTACTGTGGTCGATACCCAGGGAAACGCCGTGGCTAATACTTATACGCTAAACAATTCGTATGGCTCGGCAGCAACGGCGAAAGGAACGGGAATCATTCTCAACGATGAGATGGACGACTTCGCTGCGAAGCCCGGCACGCCCAACATGTACGGACTGATCCAGGGTGAACGCAACGCGGTAGCGCCGCACAAGCGCCCGCTGTCAGCCATGACGCCGACAATCGTGTTGCGCAAGGATGGTAGTTTTTGGTTCACAGTTGGCAGTCCCGGTGGTCCAACAATCATCAATACGGTGCTGTGCGTGATCAGCAACGTGATCGACTATGACATGAATATTCAACAGGCGATCGATGCGCCACGTATTCATCATCAGTGGCTGCCGGATGAACTGGTCGGCGAGCCGTACGGATTGTCGGGCGATACCCAGCGTGCCTTAACTTCAAGGGGTCACAAGTTGGCCAAGGCCAGATATCTTGGCGACGCCGAAGGGATCATGATCGACGAGAAAGGTGTGCGTTTGGGCGCTACGGATCCCAGAAGAAGTGACGGGATGGCTGTTGGCTACTGACGTACTTATTCACAGATTACACAGATTACGCCGATTCTTTCATTAGCTGAGATTGAGACGGACGGTTTGCTGGGCACGGACTCCTGCTAAACTAAAACTGCCTAAATACCTAATCTGCGTAATCTGTGTAATCTGTGGACTGAACCTTAGCTAATCAATTGGGTCACTCTCAACTGCAAAGCACGCTCGCCCACGAAGAGCAAAAGCTCCTCGCCTGCATTCACTGTGGACTCTGCCTGGAGGCCTGTCCCACGTACGTCATCACCGGCAATGAGAATGATGGACCACGTGGTCGTTTGTATCTCATGCGATCGGTCGCCGAAGGGCGCCTGCCAAATACCTCCTCGGCCTTCCGCCAGCATATCGATCGCTGCCTTGGCTGCCGCGCTTGCGAACAAGTTTGTCCCGCTGGAGTGGAGTATGGCCAACTACTCGAGGCCAGCAGAGAAGAACTTCTGAATGCGCAACCCAAACAGAATGGGACTCACAAGCTCCTGCGGTTTGCGCTGCGTCACCTGTGGCCGTCACCGTTCCGATTGCGACTGTTTTTTGGCGCCGCCCGGGTCTTTCGCGATCTGGGTCTCGCTCGCTTGCTGCTCAAATCCAATCTGCCGCGACTAGTATCCAGGCGGGCTGAGTTTGCGTTGGCCTTGCTTGATAGTTCACGGGCCAGCCTGCCAGCAACGAACGCTGGTCCAGAAAAGACCGGTCGGCGAGGAGCGCCGGTGATGTTATTTCAAGGGTGCGTCGGCGAGGGATTGTTCGCTCGCGTAAACCGCGCAACCGAACGAGTATTAGAAGCAAATGGTTTTGCGGTAACGGTTCCGCCACGCCAAGTCTGTTGCGGGGCTCTGCATGCTCACGCCGGAGATCTAACCGGAGCGCGAGCGCTTGCGCGTCAGAACATCGCCGCATTCTCAGAATCGGACGGTGCTCCAGTGATCACAAACGCCGGCGGTTGCGGGGCGATGCTGGCTTCCTATGGACATTTGCTGGCGACGGAAGCAGACGCTGACCAGGCTCATCGTTTCAGCGCCCGCGTTTCCGATGTAAGCCAGCCCCTGGAAAAGATTGATCTCAAGCGCGGAGCACCGGTTGGCAAAGGAGTAACTTACGACGCCTCGTGTCACCTGCTCTACGGCCAGCATGCCGGCGAATCATCACTCAAGTTGTTGCGAACAATTCCCGAGCTGCAGTTCAAGGCCCTTGAAGGGGCTGAACGTTGTTGCGGGGGGGCGGGAATCTACAACTTACTGGAACCGGAGTTATCGAATCAGGTGTTGCGGGAAAAGTTGAAACACGTCAGCGAAACTGGCGCGGAAATACTCGCCACTGGTAACCCTGGCTGTCAGATGCAGATCGGTGCCGGCGCCTGTCTCTCAAAAATGAATTTGCAGGTTTGTCATCCCATCGAGTTGCTGGACGAGTCGTACGCCCGTGCCGGCCTTTATTCATCCGCAGATTACACAGATTCCGCAGATTCTTTTTAAGACAGCTGAGACATGCTTGAAGCTTGTTTGCTGCGCTGCACCTACATTCGCAACCAAGCTGCACCACCTGATCCTTAATCTGCGTAATCTGTATAATCTGCGGATGCCATTTTTGACACTCGAGCGATTTGCCTTATGCTAGCTCAAGATCTATGTCGAAGTATCTCTCGTTGTTGATTTGCCTTCTTTTCTGCGCCTCAGTCTACGCGCAAGCAACTCCGCCACAGCAAAATCAGCAGGTGCGCGCGCATTACCAAAAGGCTCAGGCCCTTGAGCGTGCCGGTGACTGGGCGGCAGCGGAGCGCGAGTGGCAGGAGACCCTTAAACTCCTTCCCAATGACGCACGCGTCTGGGTCAATCTTGGCGTAGCGTTGAATCGGCAGGACAAGACAGATGAAGCCATTGCTGCCTGGAACAAGGCTGCGGAGCTCGACCCAAAGCTACCCGGCGCCCCCTTCAATCTCGGACTGTTGTTGGTCAGAAAGAACGACTACGCCGCCGCCATCCAACCATTGCGACAAGCTCTCACCCTCGAACCGGAAAACGATGCTGCGCGCCGATCGCTGGCGCTCGCGTTGATCGGTACCGATAAATATCAGGAGGCTAGTCGCGAGTTGGCACGTCTCCTGGCTCGCAATCCCAAAGATGCTTCGCTGCTGGAACTCGCCGCCCAATCGTTCATCAAACAACGCCGGTTCTCCGAAGCCACGATCGTGTTGAAGCGTCGGCTTGAGCTGGAGGGTGCTACCAGCCAGTTGTGGGCGCAGTATGGCGACGCACTCGATGGAGCAGGCAGAACCCCTGAAGCGATCGAGGCCTACAAACATGCCGTGGCGCTGGCACCTGAGGCAAATATTACTCGTTACGGCCTCGGCTATCTCTACTGGAAACAATATCGCTACGACGAAGCGGAGAAAGAGTTGACGGAAGTGCTGCGGCGAGATCCGCAGGAGTCACGCGCTGCGTTCACGCTTGGGGATCTCTACTTAACCAAGGGTGACGCCAAACGCGCGTTACCTCTCCTCGAGTTGGCGGCACGCGACTACCCGAGCGAATTTGATACCCGGTTCGCTCTCGGTCGGGCCCTTTTGCGAAGTGGTGACCAGGAACGCGGTATCGCGGAACTACGTGTTGCAGTGGGATTAGATGCTGCGATTGCCGACGGACATTTCCAACTGGGCCGGGCGCTAATCCAGGCAGGGCAAAAGGACGAGGGGACACGCGAACTCGAACGGGCGCGTGAACTGAACAACACTAAGAGAGCAACCGAAGCGTTACCACCAAAGCCTCCGACTCCTTAAAAATGTAACACCTCAGGATCCCACTGGGCTTTAGCCAGTGGAGTCTCAATTTCAACCTACGAAGAGAGACTTGAGCCGTGAAGATACCACTGGGCTTTAGCCGGTGGAGCTTCAATTTCAACCTACACAAGAGAGACTTGCGGCGTGAAGATACCACTGGGCTTTAGCCAGTGGAGCCTCAATTTCTGACTATCCCGCCGCGTTACAAAAATCGAATCGGCGAGCCCGTAAGGCGAAGCGCGGTTAGGTTGAAATTGAAGCTCCACTGGCTAAAGCCCAGTGGTATCCTGAGGTGTTACATTTTTAAGGAGTCGGAGGCTTTGGTGGTAA
>DATFRK010000987.1:0-10200 GCA_035263325.1 Pyrinomonadaceae bacterium
TTCGCGGCTCGACCGAGTTTGATCGGGTTACCCGGGCCCGCATCTTTCTGGATTACTTTTCGCGTTCGCCTGCGCGTGTCGAAGTGCTGCAGTTGCTGGCTGCGGCTGCGGAGGAGGTGGCGCCGAGGCTATCACGTGACGCCGCCCGCCGACTGGGAGGTAATCGCGCGGAGACATCGGAGGCCAGTTACTTTCTCAACTATTCGGGACTGGATCGTTATAACCGGCAAGGAGTGCGGTTTGTTTTCGATCCTGGTGGGCGGCAGTTTCATTATGATGGGGCGGCGTGGAGAGAAATTGTTCGGCGCTATCCTCGGTCGTCTCAAGCAGAAGAGGCCCGAATGCAACTCGCTCGACTGGCTGAATTGATGTCTAAGAGGTGAGATACCACCGGCTGAAGCCGGTGGTCTCCACTCGCGGTTTCTCGAGACATTAACTAAGATCCCTGAAATTTCTCGCGCACGGCTGTTAATAAAGACTTTAGACCCTCGTTTACGGAAGTGGAGACGAAGGAGAACAACCGTGCAGGCAGCCGCTAAACCCTTGCGACTAGTTAACGATCCTCCGGGAGAACTCGAACAGCTCTTCCGAGCCCATCACGGACGCGTTTTTCGCACCGCCCACCGCATCACCGGCAGTGCGGCGGACGCTGAAGATGTGCTGCAAACCGTCTTTTTAAGATTGATAAAAGGCCAGGAGACTTACGATCTGTCGCAAAACCCCGAGGCCTACCTTTCACGGGCAGCGATCAATGCATCGCTTGACCTGTTGCGAAGTCGTAATCGATCGAAATCAGTCGGTCTTGATGAGGTTGATGAGGAAGCATTCCCCAGCCGGTTTCAGGGACCTGAGGCCGAACATGCCGACCGGGAATTGCACAATCTCGTAAGACAGGCCGTCAGTCATCTGGGCAAAACCGCTGCTGAGATGTTTGTATTGCGTTACTACGAAGGCTTTGACAATCAGGAGATCGCCGCTTTCCTTAAGACCTCTCCACTTGTAGTTGGGGTTGTTCTTCACCGCGCTCGCACAAAACTAAGAAAAGAGATCGGGCACTATCTGGAGAAACATCATGAAAAGCAATAACGACGAAACCCTCGACAGAGTAACTGCGGAGATCCGCAGCGAAGCTGTGGATCCAGTGACAGTAGAAGCAGCGGCGAACCGTGTTTGGGCGCGAGTCTCCGCTGCCGCCGGCGCAGCAGAAGTACAGTTGCCGGCAGTAGAACGGATTGAAGGTTGTGCGGACTTTCAATCGCTTATTCCCGCGTACTTGAGTGGCAGCCTCTCAGAAGCGCGCTCGTTGCTGTTGGTTGATCACACCCACGAGTGCATCCCTTGCCGCAAAGCGATGAAGCAGGCGCGCGAACGGCGTCTGGGGACCATCCGGAAAGTTGCTCAGGCGAAACGCTTCAATTTATCGCCAGTCGTTTTGCGTTGGGGCATTGCGGCCGCGGTGATAATCGGCGTGGGACTGCTGGCGGTACCGTTGCTGCAACGGTACTCGCCGTTTGGGGGACAATTTGAGGCCACGGTGCAAGCGGCTGAAGGACCTGTCTACCAGGTTGCCGATAGCAGTGCTGTCGCCCTTAAAGCCGGAGCAAAACTACAAAAGGGTGATCGCGTCCGCACGGCAAAGGATGGGCATGCATTTGTTCGCCTGGGAGATGGTTCGGTTATCGAAATGAAAGATCGCTCCGAGTTGTACCTGACCAAAAACGGTCAAGGCACGACTATCCATCTCGACCGCGGCAACATTATGGTTGAAGCCGCAAAGCAGGGCAGTGGCCACCTGTTTGTTGACACTGGCGATTCACTGGTTTCAGTTACTGGAACTGTGTTTTCCGTAAATAACGGCACCAAAGGTTCCAGGGTCTCCGTCGTTGAAGGCGAAGTGCGCTTGAACCACGCAGGCAGCGAGCGGGTACTGCGGCCTGGCGAACAAGGCGTAACTAATCCTTCGATTGCCACGATTCCGGTTAAGGATGAGGTTGCCTGGAGTCGCAACGCTGGACGCTACGCGCAAGTGCTGGCCGGCTTGTCAGGAATTAACGCGAGTTTGAGCAAAGTGACGCAGCCTGGGTTGCGTAACTCGACCCACTTGCTCGACTTGATGCCGGAAGACACCGTGGTCTATGCCGCGTTGCCTAACCTGACCAACACTATTGCCGAGTCACATCGAATCATCGAGCAACGGTTGAGTCAGAACCCGGCGTTGAAGGAATGGTGGGAGAAAGAACACTCGGGCTCGGGTCAGAACATGGACCAGGTGATCGAAACGATTCGTCAATTCGGCGATTACCTCGGTGAGGAAATTGCGGTTTCGGTACCGATGGACGGGAAGGGAAAACCTGCCGCTCCGCTGGTACTGGCCGAACTCAAGAACTCGGAAGGGTTCCGTGAATTCCTTGAGCAGCAAATAGCGACCTACTCGAATGGTCACAAGGCGGAACCAAGCCTGGTGTTTGTGGAGAACCCGTTAACGACTCCAGCCGGCGCCGAAACAACGGACAAGAAGGAACAACTCTACGTTTGGATTCAGAACGGACTGATGGCCGCTAGTCCTGAGTTGAAGCAGCTACAGGGATTGGGCGGCGTTATAGCTGGCGGTGGCTCAAGCCAGTTTGTGGCCACTCCTTTCCATGACCGTATTTCCCAGGTTTATCAGGAAGGCGCAGGTTTAGTGGTGGCTGCAAACCTGGAAAGGGTTGTAGCTGAAACAAAAGCGGACCGAGCAAAGGGGCCGGATGCAGAGAAGCGCGAGAGTGCCCTGGGCCAACTGGGAATTCTCAACGTGAAGTACTTCGTGCTCGATCAGAAAGAGACCAACGGCAAGACGCATACGCAGGCTTCGCTATCTTTCAGCGAATCGCAACGCGGTATCCCCTCGTGGTTGGCTGCGCCTGGACCGATGGGTTCGCTCGAATACATTTCCCCGGACGCAAATGTAGTTACAGGATTTGTGGTGAAGAATCCGGTAGCCCTGGTTGACGATCTACTGGGCGTGATGTCAACCGTAGCTCCGGAGTTGCGCAAGACTCTCGACAAGCAGCAGGAGTTGCACGGTTTGAATATTCGCAGCGACATTGCCGCGCCGTTGGGTGGAGAGTTTGCCTTTGCCATCGATGGACCAATCCTGCCAACGCCGTCGTGGAAGCTCGTGTTTGAGGTTAACGATCCGCAGCACCTGCAACAAACGTTGGAGCGGATTGTTACGGAAGTGAATGCGGAGGCGGCCAGGATCAGTAAAGCCGGCCTCTCCTGGGAGCAGAACGAAATTGGCGGTCGCACTTACTACACGTTGCATTCTGCCGAGTTCCCGATGGAAGTGAGCTACTGTTACGCAAATGGCTACATGATTGTTGGACCAAGTCGAGCGCTGGTGGAAAGATCGTTGCGGTCGCAGGAGGCCGGGTACAACCTGCTGCACTCGTCCAAGTTCACCGCCGGTCTACCAGCAGATGGTAATGCGAACTTCTCGGCTGTCTTCTATCACAACCTGGCGCCGCTGGTGCAGCCGCTGGCCGACAAGATTGCTACAGCGGCCAACAGCCTTCCCGCGGGAACCGGTAAAGAACAGGCGATGAGAGCGATGGCTGCCGATATGCCGCCAACGCTGGCATATGCTTACGCACAGGGCGATACGATCATCTTCGCCGCCAACACTGATGGTGGACCATTTGGGTTGAGTCCAGCGACAATTCTGGGCATGCCCAATGCCTTAGAGATGCAAAGCATCATTCAGAGAGGAATGAGTGGAAAGAATTAAACTCTGACTAGCACAAGCGACAGCAATACGTCGCATCGCTCGCGAAACTAGCCTTTGGTCCCGACGCGCTGCTTGCAGTTCACCAAACTGCCAGCGGACTCGCGGGACCAAAGGCACAAGCCTTTAGGTCAACAGAATATGAAGTTGCTCTCAATCTCTCTCGGCTCATGGCTGTTGGGTCTCTTATCGTTGCTGCTGACTTTCTCACTCGCCAACGGGCAACGACTGCACCCGGCTGAAATCCAGGGCGTCACCGTAACCTCTCTAGTCATGGCGGCGTTGCTCTACTCACTGGCTTATGCGCCGGTGCTCTCCTGGTTACGCAAACGCCTTGGTGGTTGTAGACCCGCGTTCGCGTTTCCTCTTGTTTCCGCTATCGTGCTCAACTTGCCTGTGTTTCTCATCGAAATTTTAGCAATAGGCAGAACTTTAGCGCCCGCAGAAGCGTTAGCATGCATCGGTACTTTTTTGTTGATGGGCGCGGTATTTGGTTTAGGATTTGTTTGGAATTATCAGAACACAACGCTATAAGAAGAGCATGGCACTCCCCGCGACAGTTCAAGCCGATCTAATCAAAGAACAAACAGCCGCCGAGCCTGCGGTTATCGATCTACATGGTCTCAGCGTCTCGTTTGGCCGGCGTCCAATCCTGAGAAACTTACGCGGTGACCTACGGGGCAAGGCCATTGGTTTGCTCGGACCTAACGGCGCCGGCAAGACAACTCTTATTCATACACTGCTCGGCTTTCACCCGCCGACTGCCGGCACCGCGCAGATCTTTGGTCACGACATTGCCCTCGACGCTAAACAGATCAAATCGTTAGTGGGCTATATGCCGGAACGCGATTCGTTTATCGCGAAGATGAGTGCGGTCCATTTTGTGCGCCTGATGGCCGAACTCTCCGGCTTGCCGGCGGACGCGGCCCTCGAGCGGGCTCACGAGGCACTCTTCTATGTTGGGTTGGGTGAGGCGCGCTATCGCAAGCTGGATACCTACTCCCTGGGCATGAAGCAGTTGGCCAAGTTGGCCCAGGCGATTGTACATGGTCCAAAACTCATCTTTCTTGACGAGCCGACCAATGGACTCGATCCGCCCGCACGCCAAAGGATGATCCAGTTGATCCGGGAGATTCGCGACAGCGGGCAAGCGCACATCGTCCTGTCGTCGCACCTGCTGGTCGACGTCGAAGAATGTTGCGATGAGATCCTGATTCTGCGTGATGGTCAGATCGCTGTCTATTGCAACCTGGAGGAGGAACGCAGATCCAATCGGAAATTCCTGATGCTGGAAACTAGAGGCGACCAGTCTGGTTTTGTCGAGGCGCTTGCAAACCTGGGCTGTGAATACGCTCTGTCCGGTCCGCAGCGGATGAAAATAGTTTTGCAGGACGGCGTGGAAGTGCGGGACCTCTATCGACTCGCGGCGCAAACAGATTTGCAGCTGCGTCGTCTGAGTTACAAACGCGATTCGCTGGAAGACATCTTCCTGAAGGCAATGGAGAACGGTAATGGCAGTCTATGAACAGACTTACAAACGCTACGCCGGGCCGTTGACTCCAGAGTGGAAGCGGTTCCTCGTGATTCCGCGTCATGAATATCGAGCGGCCTTCAAGTCAAAGCTATTCACCGCATTTTTTGTCGTCTGCTTCGTGCCTTTGCTAGTCGAAGCGATTCTGATTTACCTGCATCACAATGCCAACGCGCTGGGAGTTTTCCGTCTAAACGTGCGGGAGCTGATACCAATCGACGGTTCCTTCTTTCAGACTTTTGTAGGCTTACAGGGCGGGTTTGCGTTCTTTGTGGCGCTCCTGGTCGGTCCGCCACTGGTATCGCGCGATCTGCGCAACAACGCCCTACCGCTTTACCTCTGTCGTCCCTTCTCTCGCGCCGAGTATGTGCTGGGGAAGATGTCGGTGTTACTCATCTTACTGTCGTTGATTACCTGGATTCCCCAGCTGCTGCTGTTTCTGTTCCAGTCGTACCTGGAGGGCTTCGCATGGTTCAAAGACAATTTGTGGATGGCGAGTGCCATTTTTATCGGTAGCGTTGTCTGGATCTTATTGCTGGCGCTGTTGTCGCAGGCTGTCTCGGCGTTGGTGAAGTGGCGTGTAATTGCCAGTGCCTTGCTTTTACTCATCTTCTTTGTGCCCTCGGTGCTGGGAGAGATAATTAACCAGCTGTTTCTCACTCGTTGGGGCAGCCTGATCAGCCTGGGCGCATTGATGAAGAGCGTGTTGTCAGGATTGTTTGGCACCTTTGTGCGCGCCTCGGGCCACATTCGCATTACAGACTTCGACGATCAGGTGGTCCGCGACATAGTTCTGTATGAGCCGCCCCTGTGGTGTTCATGGGCCGTACTGTTTGGAGTTTGCGCAATCTGTCTCGCCTTGCTCGCACGAAAAGTAAGGGCGTACGAGGTCGTTCGTTAAGATGACTGCCGTTGCTACTGACCAATTGATCATCTTCGATGATGTCTCCAAGTTCTATGGAGAGATCCTGGGAGTGAACCGGGTCAATCTACAAATTGCGCCGGGGATCACCAGTCTCGTCGGACCTAATGGCGCCGGGAAGTCGACGGTGATGAACCTGATGACTGGTCTATTGCGGCCGACGCGCGGCAAGATTTCGCTCCTGGGCATCCCGACCGATCAGCCGGATCGGTTGTTCCGAAAGGTTGGCTACTGCACGCAGTTCGATTCGTTTCCTCGCGGTCTAACCGGGCGCGAATTTATTAGTGCGTTTCTCTCCGTGCATGGCTTCGATAGGAAGAAAGCAATGGAATTCAGCGAAATGGCGCTCGATCGAGTGAACCTGCTGGATGCCGCCGATCGAAAAGTTGCCGCCTATAGCAAGGGGATGCGGCAACGAGTCCGGCTGGCGCAATCAATTGCTCATCAACCCGCCGTACTTATTCTGGATGAACCGCTGAACGGCCTGGATCCGATGGTCCGTTCGGAAACAATTGCGCTGTTCCGTAAACTTGCCGCTGAAGGTCTACACCTGATTATCTCTTCACACATTCTGCACGAAGTCGACATGATGTCTGATCGGGTGGTGCTGCTTAACAATGGTTATGTGGTGGCTGAAGGGAACGTACATGGGGTGCGTGATGAGATGGAGGAGCACCCGGTACAGATCCTGATTCGTTGCGACCAGCCGTCTAAGCTGGCAGCCTACGTGTTTGCCCAGGATCATGTGGTGGAGGCCCGCTTACACCAGGATCAAGGGGGGCTGTTTGTAAAGACTCGGGATGCCGACCAGTTTTACCTGTTGCTGAACCGGGCTGTCGCGGACGGTGAAATCAATATTGAGTCAGTCGCTCCAGTAGACGACGACTTGAGTGCTGTCTACCAATACCTGATTGGATCGAAAGGCGGGAGTGCCTGAGCATGGCGTCAACGACTAACCAAATCGCGGCGGGAACAGCCAACCAGACTTTGCCCTGGACGTTGTGGTGGCGCCAGATCAGAGCGATCTTTCGCCTGGAGATCGAGAAGAACTTTCTCAGCCGGCGTTCGATCTTGATCTACCTGATTGCGCTACTGCCAGTCTTGCTGCTCGCACCACTCGCGCTTTTCACGCCGCCGTCGCGCGAATGGCGAGAGTTCAACCAGTACAGTGTCATCTATTCATTTATCTATAACGGACTAATTCTTCGCACCGTAGTGTTCTTTGGCTGTGCCTGGATCTTCATGAACCTGTTCCGCGGAGAGATAGTGGATCGCAGCCTGCATTACTATTTCCTGAGCGCGGTCAGAAGAGAAGTGCTGGTTGTGGGGAAGTACTTTTCCGGCCTGGTAACGTCGGCCATTCTCTTCACTGGCACGACCGTCGTGGCCATGCTGCTGCTTTATTTCCCACATTTCTATTCCGAGAGCGCACGCTATTTCTTTGATGGTCCAGGTCTTGGTCAACTGTTTACCTATGCCGGAATAACTATTCTCGGCTGCATCGGCTATGGCGCGTTCTTCCTTGTCGTCGGTCTGTTCTTTCGCAATCCGATTATTCCCTCCGTACTACTTTACGGTTGGGAGTGGCTCAACTTCCTGCTGCCACCATTGCTGAAAAAGGTAAGCGTCATCCACTACCTCAATTCGCTCATCCCGGTGCCAGTGTCGGAAGGTCCGTTTGCGGTGATTGCCGACCCAACGCCTGCCTGGATCGCGGTACCTAGTTTGGTCATTGTCACTTTGATTGTGCTCGTCATGTCTGCCTATCGCATCCGGCACATGGAGATTCGCTACGGCAGCGACTAAACTTTGGAGTGCGGCGACTTGTCGCCGCTTTGTGATCTAGTCTTTTATCTCGATTACAAAGCGCCGACGAGTCGCCGCACTCCAAAGAGTTGGCGCACCTCAATCTAACGACTTACATACTTGTTTCCGCGGATCCAGAAGCGCCACGGTTTAGACACCCACTCCTCGGCATAGTCGATCCCAATCCTTGGACCAGACTCAATTACTGATCTCCCCACCCGTTCGTATTCCTCCAACCAGACACTCTTGCCTGTGAGATCGGCCCGATCCAGCCGGCGATCAATTCCCAACGCGATACACAACTTGCCCGGACCATTGGTGAGGTTGTGGTCATGATGTAAGTGGCGGCGCTTTCGAATCGTTGCCAGGCCTTCAACCGGTTCCAAAGCACGCACAAGGATGGCGTGGGGAATGTCTGCTTCATTCGTGACTACGTTGAACTGGTTGTACATACCATAGACGAAATAGACATACGCTAAGCCGCCCGTTTGATACATTGTTTCGGTTCGTTTTGTTCTACGCCCGCCATAGGCGTGTGAGGCGCGGTCTTTGGGGCCCCGATAAGCTTCGACTTCCACTATCATCCCGGAGACCCGCTGTCCTCCGGTGGGGACCACGAGTAACTTGCCCAACAACTCACGGGCAATCTGCAGCACATTTCCGCGGGTGTAGAATTCGCGCGTGAGTTTGCGATGAGTGATGGCGGTCATTTCTAACTGCGCAACTTCCAGAGCATCACGACAAAGATCACAAAGCCGATTACCACGATTCCCCGGCGCACCCAGATTTGACCAATTCGGACGGCCATGGTGGCGCCAAAATAGCCGCCGGCCAGCGCCGCACAAGCCATCAAGAGCGAGTCCTGCCAGACCACCAGGTGTTTGAGCGAGAAACTTAGTACCGCGACACTGTTGATACAGATCCCCAGGAAGTTCTTGATGCCATTTGCCCGGTTTAGATCATGGAGGCCCAGCAACCCCATGGCCGCAAGCATCAGAATGCCATTCCCGGCGCCAAAGTAGCCGCCATACATTGCCGAGAAGAATTGGAAAACTATGGCCCCGCTCCAATAAAGATTCGTTTGGTTCTTCTCTTCAATGGAACCGAAACGCAGCCGCTTGTTGATGACTCCTTGCAACATGAACAGGATCGTGGCGAAGAGGATGAGGAAGGGAACCAGGCGGGCAAACGTTTTCGAGGGGGTACTGATCAGGAGCCACGCTCCTACCGCGCCGCCGATGATACTGGTAATCCCCAGGCGGATCAGGATGTGGGAACTATTCTCCAGCTCTTTACGGTAACCGAATAGGCCACCAAACAGACCTGGCCAGAGTGCGACAGTACTGGTGGCATTGGCAGTCTTGGCGTCAAGGCCCAGCCAAATCAGAACGGGGAACGTCAGCAACGTTCCTCCGCCGGCGATTGAGTTAACGAAGCCCGCTGCGAACGCGGAGGCAAGCATGAGCAGCAAGGGGAAGAGACGCATACGGTAGTCGGTCTAGTTTTTTGTCTGCGGATCTCGATAACGCCACGGACAATCCGACAAAACACAAAAACAGGATCGACCCGAAGCTTGAAAGTCGTGCGCCATGTTAGAATGCGCCGCGCCCTTTTCGCCAGTCTGGAAGAATGCTGCCAGTAATCATTGCACAAAAAGGGAAAACTTACCCCAAACTGTCAAAAATCAGATACCACCCGGCTTCAGCCGGTGGTATCGAGTTTTTGGACACAGTCTCGTCAGTTGATGAGATTCAGAATGACAAGTCGAATGCTTCCCGTAGAAAGGACCTGAACCATCCACTCACTCCCGTGAGAGGGATTGTAGATCTATGTCCAAATCTCTGACCGTTACCCAGAGGTCATGCCGGTCCATTCTGTCGCTTGTTTGCCTGCTGTTAGTGTTCTGCTCTGGAACTTCGCGCGCCGGGGTCGCATCGCCTCTAGTTGCCAAAAGAACTCTCCGGGTGATGACTTACAATATTCATGTTGGCGTTGGAATGGACAAGAAATTGGACCTGCAGCGCATTGCGGAAGCCATCAACCGTGAGCAGCCGGATCTTGTGGGTCTGCAAGAAGTAGATCGGGGAGTGAAGCGAACCGAAGGCAAAGACGAGATCGTAGAGCTTGCCGGGTTAACCAAAATGCAGTATGCGTTTGCTCACAACCTCGATTTTC
>DATFRK010000988.1:0-2729 GCA_035263325.1 Pyrinomonadaceae bacterium
GTAGGGCAAAAGGGTTTCTTCCTGGCTCCCCGAGCCTTTTACTCGTCGAATTCGGTCAACCTGTTTTCGGATGGCGATACCATCGCGGAATACCGGCAACACAGAGTTGCGGCCGGACTGGATGCGGGCTACATCTTTAACCGCCGAGCGCAGTTGCGAGTTGGTTATGAAGTCGGTCATGACACCGCGAAGATCTCAATCGGTGATCCGCAATCGTTACCAACAGTCAAAGGGCTAGTCAGCGTAGCGCGGACTCAATTTGTTTACGAAGCACACGATAATGCCATGGTACCCACCAGGGGCTTCAGCCTTAACACAGAAGGTCGCTGGTTCTTCAAAGCACCAGGCTCGACCGAGGCCTTCCCACAAGCTGAGATAAGAGGATCGTGGCTGAAGCCGTTGAACGAGAAGAGTTCGTTCTTCACCTATGGCGCCGGCGGCACTACCTTCTCAAAATCAGCATCAGCGCTTGAGCAATTCACTCTCGGCGGACCGTTTCGTTTAGGCGCCTTTGGTTTTCAGGAGTTTCGTGGCGACCACTATGTCCTGGTCAGTGGGGGATATCTACGGCGGGTAGGATACTTGCCCGAATTTCTTGGTCGTAAGATTTATGGCGCGGGCTGGTACGAGGTCGGGAGTGCCTTTTTCGACAGTTCCTCGGCGGACTTTCGCAGTAGCGTGTCTGGCGCTTTGATCATGGAGACACGACTTGGCCCGCTGACAATTGGTGGCGCTGTCGGGTCAGGCTCGCGCGGTAAGATTTTTATTTCGATGGGTCGACTTTTTTGAGACAGTCCAACGTCCAAGGTCGAACGTCCAAACGTACCACGGGCATATCTGCACTTGGGAAACAGACGTTAGACGTTGGACTTTGAGACGTATCTATATGCCTAGATCAACAGGTGACGAGTTCAGTGCCTTGCACAGTTTGACGGCAACTTCGTAGGTGACCTTCTTTCTCCGTTCACCATTTGATAGTCGCTCCAAACCGAAGTACTGATTGACCCGATGCACATCAGGCTTAACCCGCATCCAGTTCATTCGCCGGGCCAACTCTGACTTCGAGAGTCCACTACGCCTGAGCGCCTGCTGAAGTTTTGCCACATCAACCTCACCGCGGACTACCAGGTTTTCCGGATGAGGCGAGAGATTCGCAATGCTATTTGGGTGAATAGCTCTTTTCCATGGATGGATCAACTCCGCTTGGCTATCATCATTCCTGTTTGCCATAAGCCCCCCTATTTGCGGACAGTACTAGCGGCAAAGACGTAAGCGCACCACGTCCGATTAGACTAATCAATGTGGTTTAAACTGTCGGGGTTACTGACCGAGGCGGGGTTGCCGGTCAAAAATAGTCAGTGTCATGCCGCGCGCAAACTATTCTAGGTGGAGCCGTGCTGCCGACAAATCAGGTGGACTTTGTAGTTTAATGGGTAATTCTCTTGTAGAGCGAATTACGGGAAATGGTAATGTGCGTAAGACACTTGTTGAATGATTGCCAAGTGCGGCTTACTGCGTTTGGTCATTGTTTGCTACGCAGATAGACTCAAACAAAAGTTTGACTTTAACCTCAACCCTGTGGTGCGTGACAGAACTACTTGCCAAGCTTAACTTTACTGACCAGCTTGCCATCATGCCACATATCAATCTGCCCGCCGGCTTTCCCGGCATAACCGGACCACTACGAGCGTATCCGGAAACAGCGCGACACCTTAACGGACTTGCTGAGGCACTTTTGCGCGCACCCTCTTCCCTGACTCCAGCCGAGCGTGAGTTGATTGCCGCCAGGGTGTCGGCAGTGAACGAGTGCCACTTCTGCACTCAATCGCATGCTGCTGCCGCTCGCGAATTGTATGGCAATGAATCCGCGGTGGTGGATCTAGTTTTGCGAGACGAGGCGAGTGACACGTTATCCGAAAAAATGCTGGTGCTGTTAACCATCGCTGAGAAAGTTAGCCGCGACGGCAGACTCGTCACCAGTCAAGACGTTGAGCAAGCGCGACTGGCTGGCGCCGACGACCGGGCAATTCATGACACCGTGCTCATCGCGGCGGCCTTCTGCATGTTCAACCGCTATGTCGATGGGCTGGCGACCTTCGCTCCTCCAGAGCCCGACGACTATAAAGATGCAGGTAAGCGCCTCGCGACTGAGGGGTACTTAACCAGCATCTACGAACGCTGATCTCAATTCAATATGAAACGTCTTAAACAGTTTCGCGCGCTTTATCTTTCTTTTCTTCTGATCCTGGCGCTGCCTGTCTTTAATTACTCGCAGGTTCAAACCAGTTCGAGTAGCTGTGGGCTGCGCTTCCAGGTGGAGCTTGGGCCAGGCCTGACAACAACTCCTGTTTCCGGTCGCTTGTTGATCTTCATGACGAAAGGCAGTGAGGCTAAGGAGTTGGTGAAGCCTTCACTTTTCGATATCGACAAGTACTGGATCGCAGCGCAGGAGATTCACAATGTTTCATCAGGCGGAATGGTGGAGGTCAACGCTGACACCATGGTTTATCCGGCTGCTTTTTCGACTGCCCCGGCGGGCGACTATCTGGTCATGGCGCTGCTGGATGTGGATCACTCCTTTACTTACTCAGACATGGGGGCAGGCGATTTGCGCAGCGAACCCGTTTCGGTTCGTGACCTGAAGCCGGCAGAATCGGCCCCAGTGAAGTTAACCCTGTCAAAACTGGTAACTGATGAACATCCAGTGGCTGAGACCGACTCGATAAAGC
>DATFRK010000989.1:0-5952 GCA_035263325.1 Pyrinomonadaceae bacterium
CGAACTCTTAACTTCATCACGATCAGGAAAAAATTATGGAAACACTTAGACCCTCCGACTTTGAAGATCTCAATCCCCTTAGCCCGTTCAGCCGGCGCATTTTTATTAAAGGTCTCGGCTTTGTCAGCGTTGCGCTGTTGATGGGTTCGCTCGGCGGTTGTGACCAACTCGCTGATGCCATCAAAAACCGGCCCACGCGTCGTCGCCTGCGGACCGGGTCGGCTGACGTTGACGCCGACATAGACACCTACCGGCAAGGAGTCACGTTAATGAAGGGACTCGATAGCAGTAACCCGGGGGATCAGCGAGGCTGGGCCAACCAGGCCGCAATCCACGGTGTCCCGGCTCACTTTAACTTTTGCGAGCACGGTACGGACCATTTCTTTGATTGGCACCGAGCTTATCTACTTAATTTCGAAAGGATCATTCAGAAGCTCACGGGTAAACCAAAGTGGGGACTGCCCTACTGGAACTGGAACCAAAATCCGGACATTCATCCGGCCTTCCTTGACCAAACTAGTGTGCTGTTTCTGGCGAGAAGTAGAACCAGCATGAGTGGTTCTTTCTCCATCACAACCGCGACTCTGGATCCGATTATGGCCGACACGAATTTCTTCACCTTCTCTAACCAGATCGAAGGCACGCCCCACAACAACACCCACTCGTTTATCGGGGGTACCATGGGCAGTTTTGCTTCTGCCCAGGATCCGCTCTTCTGGATGCATCATTGCATGGTCGACTACTGCTGGGCCAAGTGGAACATCGATCTGAACAACAACAATACGAATGACGCGACCTGGTCCAACCATGTCAACAGTCACTTCGTCGATGCGGATGGCAACCCAACCGACGCAACCGGAGGCATCACTACCATCATGCCGCTACTCAGTTATCAATATGAAAGTAGCGCCATAGGCAGTTCCCCAGCCGCCGCTGCAATAACAAGCAAGGTTGCCTTTGAGAAGCTGCGAAAGCGAGTTCAGGACGGGGCCAACATCAGGTTCGAAATCAAACACCGCGTCCGGCTGGCAGAAGCAGCGAGAGCGAGTATTGGCAAACCGTTGTCCCTGGAAACGAAGCTCACACCGCAGGACTTCGCTGCCATTGTCAACAGCAACACTGCCAGCGAACGTATCTTCGCCAGTATCCAGTATGCAAATTTACCGGCGACGAGTGACTTCTCGGTTCGGGTATTTGTGAACCTGCCAACCGCAAATAGTGGTACCTCTACCGAGGATCCGCATTACGCGGGTAGTTTTGCCTTCTTCGGTGTTCCAGCTCCCGGCGCTGCTCCGCCGGCCGCGAGCCCGAGCCCGACTCCGGCTCGACCAACTCCTCCAGCTCGCGGTGCTGCTGCGCCGGCTCCCAGCCCGACTCCCGCAACGCCAGGTGAACACAGGCACCCGGCCAAGTTCCTGGTGAATCTCACGAATACAATGCAAAAACTGCGTAGTCGCGGTGATCTCAAAGAAGGAACACCGCTGAGTCTGCAATTGGTACCGGCGCCGTTTGGAGGGAAATTTGAGCGAGAGGACACGGAACTGGAGCTAAGCGGAATTGAGATTGTTGTTACCCCTGTTATAATCAATCCCGCTCCCCAGTGATTTTCCACACCACAAGGGAAGATGAAGACAGATCAAATTAGTAGTTGTGTTTGTTTGATCCTGCTGCTTTCCGTTTCGTCTAACTGCGGCAGCGTGGGGATGGGCAAACAAGGTCAGCCCGAAGAGGTCAAGCGCGAGACCAAAGATAAAAGCGACAATCGTTTGTTTTACCTGGATCTAAGTAATCCGGATCTTCGGCAGCCGATTGAGCCCGCAACCGATCGGCCAGAGGGCGCAAAATTTGTCCAGGTCGAAGTGGCCGAGGTACTCAACCCAAAGAAGTACACGGCCACCTTCGACGTCTTTTATCAACCGCCGGACGGCGCCAAGATCCAGCTGGGCACGTTCACTCTCTATCCTCCCGACAACCCGGGGAAATTCATTGTCGCGACTCAAGGCAAAGTACGAAACGAAGGTACGATTGTTTTGTCGCTGGTGATACCCGACAAGGTTGCCGCCGGGGACCAAGTCAAGATCGGAGTCAAACGACTCCGCTTCGTGAACTCAAATCAATAGCAGACATTGAGGCACGAGAAGACGGGGCGATGCGGAGATCGGGTGAAATGTCTCCCTTTCACCCAGCCTCCGCATCACCCCGTCCCTTGTCTAACGGTCTTGCGGTTTTTTTACTCGCTCACTTCCACTGGGGCCAGTACTGCTCGCGATTTGACGTGGCCAAACAAAGTCTCCAGGTAACAAGCAAGGTGGTGTAACTGTTCTTCCGGATCCTCTCCATTCTCGATCAGCGAAATAATCACGTCGGAGAACCTCTCGAACTGTTGCCAGTCCTTGTACATCAGGTACTGCATGCTACCTTCGCGGAATGAGGTCAACTGTTCGGCAATGTTTTCCAGCGATCCCCGCCTGGCAACCTTGACATGCTCTATCAAATCTCCGAGATCATGATATAGGAGCAACGAGTTGTCGCGTCGAGCCTGCCAGTCTTCAAACAGGTCAGCGCCGGTCAAGGTGTTATCGAAGACACGGGCCACGGTGATCAGGCATTGCTGGAAGCAATTTGTTAACACGCCGCGGGCATGAAAAAGAGCGGCGCATGCGTCATGGTCCAATTGCTGAAATTTCACCTGCGCCAGTTCGACGTCAAAAATGCGACGAACTTCATGCTTGATGGCGTAGGCGGTGCAATCAAAAGTTTCGCCTAACGTTCCTTCGCTGCCGTGCAACTTAAGCGCGTGCCCTTCGACGTAGGCTACTAGTGAATCAGCCTCCTCGCGCACGATGTCCAGAATGGACAGGATTTCATTCACTTCTTCTGATCCGCTGGGACGGTCATCCGAAATGATGCTCAAGTAGTCCAACAGAAAAACCAGGTTGTTCATCACCCTGCTAGCGGAAAGCCTCAGAACGACATCGTTCATCGACTCTATTAGCAGCGTTACGCGTGCCTGCAGATTGGGAACTGCTGAAGCAGAACTCAACCCGCCAAGAATATTTGGGGGGAGGTCGAGAACACTCGGGGCATGAGTTTCGATTGGGAGTAGTGGGGTCATTTCTTTTTTCTTGGTCACTCCTTTTTTATACCTTGCTCGCAACTGGAATTAGCTTTCTGGGCTGGGCTAATCCCACCCCTTTCCTGAAGCAGAACGCATGCCACGAAGGGTGGTCAAATCAACCCGCATTTTCTTTGCAGAGTTCCCGAAAGAGCTGGAAATTCGCGTCCGCAGTGACGGAAATTGGTAGCCGCTTAGCAACAATTTTTGGGTTGCCAGACGGCTCAACTCGACCATCCCTGGCGAACGAAACATGGTTGCAGATACCACCGACTTCAGTCGGGTGGAGCTTCAGTTTTAACCTAGTCAAGGACTCTCGAATCCTCTGTTGCAGATACCACCGACTTCAGTCGGGTGGAGCTTCAATTTCGGCCTCCTCGGAAAAGAAAATGGCAAGAGTTGAAAGTCCACCAGACTGAAGTCGGTGGTATCTCCCTTCACCGCAGGCCCTGACTAGGCAGAAATTGAAGTACCACCCGACTGAAGTCGGTGGTATCTGCAAGAGAAAAATTCGGAGCCCTTGACTAGGTTGAAATTGAAGTACCACCCGGCTGAAGCCCGGTGGTATCTGAAGTCCACCACTACCAAGGCTGCCGGTGATGCTCTATTTGGGGTGGGAAGTTCGTGCGGAAGGACCCAGTGCTTGATCAAACTGCTGGTCGCAATCTCTTGTGAGACTGCGGCAATAATGAGCGGGAGCGCATTGAATTGCGGACGTTCTCCGAATACAGGTCATGAAGCGATTGAGCGGCTTCGAGTTCTGTCCTGTTCTCGAGCTCTGCCAGGCGAACGATTCTGGCCCGAGTCTCGATTTCCAGTTTTCCGCGACACGTTGCGGAATCCTCGTAGTTGCCCATCACTAATCTGAGGGAGACGATACTAAAAACAAGGCGGTGAAGTTCGAGGCGTGAATCCAAGTTCATATCTGTTTACAAATTATCCCCAGCCAAAATTCCAAAAATAGATCACTATCAGCCCACGACTGCGAGGCAGTCACGGCACAAAAACCGTCGCTCCAAAACTTATGCTGATTGTTTAGGGTTGCAGTTGACCTAACAACCCATCGATCGCGCTTTGCTGTTCAGAAGTGAGCTGAGCAAAGGCGACGGCGAAGCCGGTATGAGGATGAACGTAAGAGACGAGGCCCTGTACTGCAAGTAGGTTCCCTTCGGGTAAGCGAAACCTGAGGCTAACGGTCTCACCTGGTGTTGCTTGTCCGACCGTATCCAGGTAGCAGCCACCACTACTGATATCTGTGATGCGCGCCTCCCAACCGGAGGCGCTGCCGTCCCACAATGCTTCGAGGACTACGGGAAGACGAAATGCTTTGCGACGTTCTTGACTCATCATAATTATTGGTCTGTTGGAGGAGGTCGGGTCTCCTCCAACCCAGGGGAGGTCGGGCTCTCCCCATCTCGCATCGGTTCCTATGAAACTTCCATGCCACGAAGAATCACGGCCCAATAACCGCTGCCCACTCACCATCGGACTGACGCGTTTTCACTAGCTCTGGAACTCAGTTTACCCGGTCGAGATTATTGGCGGATGTGCACCAACCTGATAACGACTCTGAAACGACGTGACTATCAAATCGACCGGCTCTTGCCAGATTGACTAAACCTCGGTCAGGAATCGGTCTATTCCAAAGCGGATAGTACCGGTGCTTCCATACCAGGCTTTCGAATTTCCTCAGGAAACCCCGAGTTATCGTTCTCCTTCCACTCTCAGCGCCAACTGGCACAAGTCTCGCACTAGGTAGGGCGCTCGAACTGTGAGCAAAGCTCTTTTTGATGTCCTATTGGTCACCCCGGCGATCCTCCCAGACCGACCGTGGTGCCAAACGTTCTACAGAAACCTGACAGACCTTGTTTTGACCCGGAGACAAGCGAAATGGGTAGCCCCAAACTCTTCAGACTTCTGACAACCTGCGCCGTGCTCGTCTCTCTCTTTTCAGCACTCCTGGTTGCCGGAAACTCCTCTGTTCACGCCAGCGGTGGCAGCACCTCTGTGAGTGCAGGCCCTGCCAGTAAAGTTTCGCCTGACCTACGTAAGCTTATTGATTCAGGTCACGGCAATGACCGTGTCCACCTAATCGTGAGAGCCAATTCTGCTTCACAGGGTTTGGTGGGATCACTGTTAGAACTACTCGGTGGCACTGTCAAAGCAGTGCTGTCCAATCTGAATATCCGCATCGTTGAGTGTTATGCGAACTCTGCTGACGTAGTGGCGGCAGATCCGGGAGTTGCCTATGTCTCTCTAGATGCCCCGGTCCACACCTTAGGTCATGTGACCGAAACAACCGGTGCGCGACAAAGCCGTTCCTGGAGGAATGGACTCGGATTGTCAGATACGTTGGATGGATCTGGCGTCACCATCGCGATCCTCGATTCCGGCATCGATACAAACCACAAGTCGTTTTCTTCTATCTCTGGAAAAATTAAGTTCAGCAAAGACTTCACCGATGAAAACCGTACTGACGACCGGTACGGACATGGAACGCACGTCGCGGCAATAGCAGCCGGCGCCGGCGCGCCGACTAATGGTGGTTACGAAGGAATCGCCCCCGGTGCAAGTCTGGTCAGCCTGCGCGTTCTCGACTCTGACGGAGTGGGCACGGTAGCCGGTGTGTTAAGCGCCCTCGACTGGCTGATCTCCAATAAAGGTACTTACAACATTCGCGTCGTGAACATGAGCCTGGGCACTGTGGCTATCAATTCTTACAAGAACGATCCCATTTGCAATGCAGTCCGCAAACTGGTCGACTCAGGCGTATTGGTCGTGGCCGCCGCCGGTAACAATGGTAAAGACGTCAACGGGCAAAAGATCTATGGCGCTAT
>DATFRK010000990.1:0-24178 GCA_035263325.1 Pyrinomonadaceae bacterium
GCGCCGGCGTTCTGGTGTCGCTTCACGCAGGGCTCGGGTAAATGAAGCTGCCCGGTCCGCCTGCAAATCGCAGAGAGAGCGCGCCGCTGTGTTCCTTACCTCTGGGGAAGCATCATCAAACGCCCGAGTAATGAACTGAAAAGCACCTTCACCACCGAAACGAGCCAGCACACCTAGAGCGACTGAACGTTCCTCATCGGAACTGCTGGTGAGTTTTTCTAACAACGCCATGGGAATATCGGAACTGTCCGGCAGTGGTGGTTCAGTTTGCCCTTCGGGTTCAGCCGCTAGACTTTGGACCTCGACAGGGTCCGCTTCTCTTGACCGGGTTTCGGCCTGCGCTCGAGCCTCTTCTTCAGCAACCAACCGTGCCTCTTCCGCCAGGTATGCCTCGCGCTCCGCATGGATCCGCGCCTGCTCCTCAGCTTCGCGACGGTTCTTTTCTTCGCGCAGTCGAGCTTCAGCTTCCGCCCTACGGCGTGTTTCTATTTCAATCCTCGAGCGCTGCTCTGACTCGGCCTGATAAAGCGCGTCTATCTCAGCTCTGATTCGCTGCTCCTGTTCCGCTCGAACTTGCGACTGTGCCTCGATCTGTTGTCGCACGGTTTCCAACTCAGTCTGGCGACGCTCAGCTTCTTCGCCATGGCGGCGCGCTTCTTCTTCGAGACGCTGTTGCTCTTCAGCCAAACGCTGCCGAGCCTCTTCGTAGCGCTGCTGCTCTTCCTGGGCCCGACGCATTGCTTCCGCCTCAAGCTGTTCGCGCTCTTGTTCAGCTCGCTGCCGCGCATCTTCTTCGGCACGAATTCGTTCGCGAACTTCCGCCAGCAACCGAGCCTCTTCTTCCGCCTTCAGGCGCGCCTCTTCTTCGAGACGCTCCTGTTCCTCGACTGAGCGCCGCCGAGCTTCTTCGAATCGCTTGCGTTCCTCCTCCGCTCGATTCCTTGCCTCGGCTTCCAACCTCTGCCGCTCTTCCTCGGCCTGCTTGCGTTTCTCCTCGTCGGCCCTGAGTTGCTCCTGAACCGCAGCAAGGCGACGCACTTCCGCTTCTGCTCTCAGACGAGCAGCTTCAATTTGCTGCCGTCGGCGGGCCACCTCGTCGGCGGCCTTGAGCAACGCCTGCTGCTCCAACAGAAACTTCTGTTCTTCGATGCGATGTCGTTCCGAAGCAAGTTTCCGTAGGCTCTCAGACTGTATTCGTCGCAAAATCTCCAGTTCGGCCACACGATTGGCCTCTTCTTCGCGCAGTTTGGCTTCAAACTCTTGCCGCCGCCGCTCATCTTCGGCACGCCTACGCAGCTCTTCTTCAGCCAAACGACGTGCTTCGTGTTCAGCGTGAAGTCGCACATCCATTTCAGCCTGCCGGCGAAGTTCTGCTTCTATGTTGCGTCTTTCATTTTCTTCCGCGAGACGCCGAGTCGCTTCTTCTTCCGCCTGACGATGCGCAGCGGCCTCCTGTTCTCGCCGAGCTTCTTCTTCCGCTCGCAGCCTTGACTCTTCTTCGGCGCGTAGTTCCGCTGCGGCTCGAAGTCGTGCTTCTTCCTCAGCTCTTAGGCGAGCCTCTCCTTCCGCTCGCAGCCGTAACTCCTCTTCCGCGCGTAATTCCGCTGCCGCTTGGAGTCGTGCTTCTTCCTCAGCTCTTAGACGAGCCTCTTCCTCTGCTCGTAGCCGTGACTCTTCTTCCGCGCGTAGTTCCGCTGCGGCTTGGAGTCGTGCTTCTTCCTCAGCTCGTAGGCGAGCCTCTTCTTCCGCTCGTAGCCGTGACTCTTCTTCCGCGCGTAGTTCCGCTGCGGCTCGAAGTCGTGCTTCTTCCTCCGCTTGTAACTGTGCCTCGCGGAGCTTGCGCTGAGCAGCCTCTTCGATTCGTTTGCGCGCCTCTACTGCCTCAGCACGTTTGCGCGACAACTCTTCTGCCGCGCGACGCAAGGCCTCGGCCTCAATTCGGAAGTCAGGTTCTGGCTCGACTTGAACCCTGGTTGCTTCGAGACGGGGCTCCGCTTCCGCCGGGGTCATCCCCGCTTGAAACTCGAAACTGGATTTGCTCTCTGATTTCAGATCATCTGGCGCGCTCTTCGTTGGCGGTGCGGTGGGGGTCTGATCCACGGCGCGCAAGGCCCGTTTATCAGACAGCGCAGCGCGCTTGGCTGCGGTTACCGTAATAGAGTTGATGGCATGACGAATAACCGCTTCCGGCACCAGCCGGTTTGTCTCACGTGCCAATAGATCGGTGAGTGGCGAAATTCCTGCCCCGTCGCCAATTTGACCAAGCGACTCAACGCAAGCCCTCCGAACCTCAGGTGCGTTGTCGTGCAATCCCGCAGCCAAGTGCGAGGTCGCGGCAAAGACGGCGACTGCTCCGAGCTTCCGGGCCGCTGCCGCGCGCTCCGCTGGTGAGTCCGCCGTTTGCAAATCACGCGCGGCCTCATCCAGAAAGCCATGGTCCACAAAGGCCTTGCGAGCACGATTACGCTGTTCCAGATTCCGTCCCGCCAGGACTGTCAACAGACTCGCCAGTACCACTCGGCGGCTCAGTGAATCACGAGCGTTGATCACCATGGCGTCATATTCGACCCCGGCGAGGAGTTTTCTTACTTCCTGGTGAGTGCGCTCAATGGGCACGGGCTCATTCGTTATGGGGGATTCCACTGACAACTCCTCGACCGCGGATGAATTCAAAGTGCCTTCAACCACTACTGGCTGATCGATAGTTACCTCAACCGGAGGCGGCGCAACCTGCGTAACGTCTGGCTCAACCTGGACCACCTCGTCCTGGGGACTGCTACCGACTATTACCTGCTCTGGCGGTAGCACTGAGGTGGTGGCAAGGTCTTCCGGCTCTACCGAGACCGGTTCATTACTGGCCTCCTGTACCGCTACTGACGAAACATATTCACCTGGTTCGGTAATACTTAGACCAACGTGCGCCTGGCTCCAGGGACCGCTGCTGCGCCGGCGTTTGAGGAGCAACAATATCAGCAGCGCAATGACGACTACGGTCCCGACTAACGCTACCACCCGCCAGTGCTGCGTCAGCCAGCGCTGAGCGTTCACCAAACGCTCGTCTGCCGGCAAGAAAGACCGAGATTGACTTGGCCCTGGCGACGTACTGCCTGGGGCACTACCGTCGGAAGTTGAAACCTGCGGGTACTGAGAGGTGCCGACTGGCGTGGAGCCTTCGATCACTGAGGATACCACAGGACTACCGTTTGCGGGACTGGTACTGTTCGGAATTGCTCCATCTCTTCCTTGCAGCACTATCCCCTGCGAAGATCGCTCACCAAGCGAAACTACTCCGGCCCTACTCGAATGAACGTTGACTGGCGGCAACGTCTCTCCTAACCCAGTAGGACTTGGGGCAACCGCAATCGAGGAAGCTTCCGTCGTACGACGTTCTCGATTCTGAGACCAAAGGTTTTCAGTGGCAGAAGGCTGACCAGCAGCAATTGCCACATTGCTTCCCAGTGGGCGCTGCAAGACGGAGAAAACAACGTCAAGCTGGTTTTGTCGCTGGTCAACTCGGGCCGTAGCTCCTGGCTGCAACTTGAATGAAATGATGACATTGTCGCCACTCTTGTGGACCTGTACCTCGTCAAAACCGGCGCCCTGTGAAGCAAGTTGACTCGCAACGAGTTCGGCGTTGGGAATCTTTACGAAAAAGCGATCACCCCTCCGGTACGCTTCATAGTCGTTCAATGCCAGGTCGGCAAGGATGGCAACACGCGCCCCTTCTGGTGAGTCGTTTATCCGGATCGTCAGAATGCGGTTGCCTTTGCTCGTCTGGGCAGCGGTCGAAACCGCGGTCGAAACCAAACCAAGCAATGAGAGTGAAACTACGCCCAGGCAAATGACAAGTTGATGCCATTCACCCTTTGTAGCTCTCGATGATCTTATTGGCTTCATGGGCAATGAGAAGGATAAAGTTGGCCCGCATTTATGCGATCCAACACTTACACCAGTCCAGAAATTGGTCTCGTGTGTTCCTGCTTGTGCATTGCTTCCAGTAGTGCTGTTTGTACCTCTTCCGGTTGGTTCTTTTGTAACGCCAAATGTCGCAACGCTTCGGTAACCTCGTCATTGCCAGTGGCGTTCAGCAGGTGCACTGCGGCGACTCGAACCTTTATGCTTTGATGGTTCTCAATCGCGTCCAGCACCGGGCGCGTCTTTCCTGCTTTGGCCAGCAAACGTACGAGGGCCAAAGCTTCAGGCGCCTGGTTGCGTTCACTATTGGCTAGTCGATCAATGTTTTGCGTAACAATCCCGGCCCGAATACAAGCATCGGCGACTTCCCCCAGGATTCGCTCAGCTGCCGTCTCAACTATCCGGACGTAGCCAGCTGAGCGATCGAAACTCAAATGACTCAGCGACCGGGCTGCGGCTGCTCTCACTTCTCTCGACTCGTCTGCCATACCGATCAACAGGGCGGGAAACACGGACTGGTGATCAATCGCAGCGAGACTGCCCAGGGCTGCGGAGCGGATGGTGGGATCTGCATCGTGTTGCGCTACCTCAGCGAGAGTCGTGACTGACTTTTGCAGCGGGAATTCGGCCAGAGTCTTGACAGCTTGTCTACGGTCTTCCTGGCTACTGGACTTTAGTGCTGCGAGCGCTGCAACGAAGACGTCCTTATCTGTGGTCTCTGGTAAATCCCTGGTCGACTCGGGTGGTTCCGACTGCATTGCGTTCGCCATGGGCTCAGTAAGAGCCGTATCGGTAGACGCTGTCTCTGTGCCCGCTTCGTTGAAGAGGTCCAATCCCTCCACCGAACACGCGCTCAGCGCTCGCGCCACCAGGCTAGCCGGCACATCGGGGTGCTTTCGCGCCATGTCTAAGAGCGCTCCAATTGCCGACGGAATCCGAAGTTCCCCGAGACTCACCACTGACTGGTTACGCACAATCGCTTCGAAATCATAGAGTCCTTCCAGCAAGAAAGGTAAAGCTGCAGGCGAACCAATTTCACCGAGCGCTTTGGCTGCGGAGCTTCGCTCGAACGGGTCCGTAGCGCGTAAGAGAGCAGCGCAATGACGCGCTACAAATCCATATTCCTCCAACGCCTCACGAGCACGGCGACGTTCCTCCGCTCCCGATTCCTCAGCGGTGACCACCTTCAGCAGTGACGACTCGATGGCCCGTCGATCGTCCAAGCCGCGCGACGAGAGCACATCCATCCGGTGCGGCAAACCAAGTATCAACTTTCCCACCTCCTGATCGACGCGGTAGGCACCGTAAAGAGAACCCGGCGCCGTTACCCGTGGAGCCGCCTTGCTTTCGTCCATGTCTATGCCGCTGTCGTTCGCCGCTTTCACAATCGGCGCCTTTGAGATCTCGAGTTGAGTCTCCTGGTCAGGAGCCATGACCTCGGACTCTGCTACCGCGGCATCGGCGCGATCGCTTACTTCACTGCTTCCCTGGTCCACCCTTCTCCTGGCTCGAACAAGGCGAATAATCACTAGCGCCACTATCGCCAAAACGAGCACAATCAAGACGTTCGTACCTGAGAAGATCGACTTGAGCAGGTCCGCTTCTTCTGGTTCGGGAGCTACTGGCGCACTCTTCACCAGTTCGCCATTACTTGAATACTCACCAGCCTTTTTGAGATTTACCTCAGGCGACGCTTCGGTCACCGGGGACGCAGACGTTAAGCTCGCGGGCGAAGGTGTGCTACTGCTCGCAAAACCTGACCTTCCATCTATCGGGTCAGGATTGACGGGACTCTCAGTAGCAACTGCAGTTGGCCCAGGCTGATTATTCGCATTAGAGTTTCCCGCACTGGTCTCAGGTTCAGTCTCGGAGCCCTTTGCCTGGAGTTTCCCTTCAACACTCAAGTTCAACCGGTTCTCTCCAGGTTGGATCGCTACGGGGGCACCCGGCTTTGTTTGCAACAAGATGTCGACCGACCTTCCCTGGCTTCTGACTCTTATCCCCCGGGTCTCTTTGACGTCCGACAGTTGAGCGTCTGGAATCACAACGTGAAAGCCGTCTGTGTCCTGCCAAGTTTGCGCGCGCAGCAACGACCCATTGGCAGCAATGGAGACCAGAGTGCTCGATCCTGTCTGACGGCTCGAGAGCCTGGAGACGATGAGTCCACTGCCATTCTGACCATAGGCGGCGCCCAGACCGACCACCATCACAACGGTCACAGCAAGGAGCGGTAGCGCACGTTTGAGTTCGGAGTGGAACCGTTCCGCAGCCAGTGAGCGGTTCGTTCTGAGAAGGAGAGAATTCTTCATGGGAGGCGTCGACGCAACACCTTCTGAAGGTGTGCGAACTTATCTGGCCAGTTGTGGCTGGGATCCGCCGTATCTGGCTTAGATCAAGTGGGACAAAAGGTGAGACGGCGAACGCTGTTACTGTTCGTCGCTGAACTTGTAGCCGATTCCCCAGACAGTCAAAACCATCTGTGGATTCTCCGGGTTCTCCTCAATCTTGGCTCGCAAACGATTTATGTGCGAATCGATTGTTCGGTCGTAGCCTTCGTAAGAATAGTCCCAGATCTTTTCCAGCAAGTACTTGCGCGGGAATACTCTGCCCGGGTTGGAAGCGAAGAGTCGCAGCAGGTCAAACTCTTTTGGGGTAAGTTCGACTTGCCGATCTCCGATAGTTACTTCTCGCTTGGCGGAGTCGATCCGCAAGCGACCGCGAACGATGGGCGCCTCGTCCCTGATTCCATCAGGACTTGGACCACTGCGCGTTCTGCGTAACACCGACTTGATGCGTGCTTCGAGTTCACGGAGGCTGAAGGGCTTAGTGATGTAATCGTCGGCCCCCATCTCCAAACCCAAAACCTTATCAACCACATCGTCTTTCGCGGTGAGCATCAGGATCGGTAGGTAGCCAACCTTCTCCCGTAGCTCCTTGCAAACAGCCAAACCGTCCATCTTCGGCAACATCAGGTCGAGGACAACGGCGTCTGGTGGATCGTCAAGGGCCGCCTTCACCCCGTTGAGGCCATCTTCGACGGTTTTGACGTTGTAACCCGCACGAGAGAAATACTCGCTTATTGCAGTCGAGATGTTTTCATCATCCTCGACTACAAGCAGCGTGACCTTTCGTTCGCCGGCGTCGGGTATAGTGTAATTTTCCTTAGCGATTTTCTGTCTGTCAGTAGCTGTAGCCATCAGAGTTTAACTATCTGAAAAAAACTGACAGGAGGCTTAGAGGGATAAAGCGCCTTCGGGGAGTGGCGCAATGTCGAGCCGATAGTACAAGAGAAATGGCCCTATATTCAAGCCCAAAGTTGCCTTATGGAGTGCCGGGACCTGTGGAGTGCGGGGACTCGTCACCGCTTTGGGGTCGGACTTCTAACTCGGCGCGTGATCCCAAAGCGGCGACGAGTCCCCGCACTCCAAAAGTCCCCTCACTCCAAAGTGGCCTGCCTCAGTTTAAGGTTGAGTATTAGCTGGTTTCGGCGTCGCGGCGGTAACTTTACGGAGTTTCTCCTGAAACTGGGCCACCACCGCAGAAAGTTGCGGAGATCCCGCCGGTTCCTTCGTGACTCTTTCAAATACGGCCATTCCCCGCGGATCCCCTAAATTCGCAAGCGCGTCACTGGCGGCTGCAACCAGGGTCAGGTTGTTTGAGCCGTAAGCCTGTTCTAACGTCTCTGAAGCAATTGGGAATACCCGTGGATCATCCTTCCCTACGTTCCCAATCAACCTCAGAGCGGCTGCTCGCAGCTGTGGGTAGGTACCGCGCGCAGTGTATTTCAGCGCCGGTTCCAGGGCGCGCTTATCGCCCAGGGCTTGCAGGCCAACTAGACCAGAGATCTTGATCGAGTCGCGCCATGACGGCTGATCGAGTAACTTCACCAACGAGTTGTAAGCCTCCGGTGTTTTTGTTTGGCCCAAAGCCATCGCTGACACTCTAATCACACCGTAGCTCTGATCATTCAGCGATTGTTGGAACACGTTGGCCAGGCTTGAATCCTTCAAGGTGGCCAGCGCCGTAATCGATCGCGCCCGCACGCGAGCGTTCGCGTCTTTCGTACCAGCGAGGAGAGCGTCCCGCACCGGCTGACTGGCGACACCGGATAGCGCGGCGGCAGCTTCCAAACGCATGCCCCAAAACTTGTCTCCCGTGATGACCTTGGCAAGTTCGGCTGCCGTCGCATCCTTCTCAGCCCCGGTCTGCTCTTTCATCGTGGCATTTAACTGATTCAGAGCCCACAGTCTTCCTAACACATCCTCATCATGTTGGAGTTGATAGGACAGCTCCTGGGGCGACTTCTTGAAATCAAGCTCCTTGATGAGCGTACCTTTGTAATCGAAGTTGACCAGCAGGGGTTTGGAATCAACTTTGAAACTGAAAGTCTGCTCCGGTTTCGCCTCGATGTTGACTCGTTCTACCCTTGTTCCGCCACTGGTCCCGATTTCGATGTCCACCGGTGTTTGGAAGAACGTGACCTGCGGATACTGTGAATCGGGATCGACCTTCTGTTGCTGCTGCACCGTCAGCTTCAACGCCTTATTCGCCTCATCAAATTCCTGAGTTACCTTGAAGACCGGGTGGCCCATGCGATACAGCCACTCATCGAAGAACCAATCCATCGACTGCCCGGTAGCTTCCTCGATGGCAATACGGAATTGTTCAGTTTGCACCGGCTGATTCGCATATTTCGTCAGGTAGTGGTTAATTGCTCGCCACCAGTTGTCATCACCCAGGTTCCTCCGCAGCATGTGCAATACAGCCCCTCCCCGCGGATAGGCGTAGGTATCGAACACAGCATCAGGGTCAGTGTAGTTCTTGGTAACGATTGGCCGGCGATTGCCCTGTCGCCAGGCGTTGAAATATGCGTCCTGATTCTGCTTTATATCTGAATAAAGAAAGTCATCCCCGCCGAGTTTGTGCTCGTCCCACATGGCCTGGAAATAAGTGGCGAAGCTTTCGTTAAGCCAAATATCGGACCAGTTGCGACAGGTGACGTAATCTCCAAACCACTGGTGGGCTAATTCATGCGACTCCAGACCATCACTCGTGCCATCCAATTCTCCCCGAGCATCATGGATCATGTTGTCGGTCTGAGTTGTGGCGCTGATATTTTCCATGCCGCCGCCGAAATCTCGCGCCATTGTTTGCGCATACTTGGCATAGGGATATTTCAGACCAGTCTTTTCAGAAAAGAATTTCACCATCTCCGGCAGGCGAGAAACAGTCACTCGCGCTTCTTTCTCTTCGCTCGGGTAGACATTGCTGATCACGGGAATGCCGGCGTAGTCACCAACTACCGCGGTGTATTCTCCTACCACGATCGAGGTGAGATAACTGGCATGCGGTTGATCAATCTTCCAGTGAAACGTACGGGTGCCGTCCTTATTCTCTTTGGTCTCAATCAGCTTGCCGTTGGAGATAACTGAGAGCGGTTTCTCGACAGTAGCCGTAATTTCCGAGGTGAAGAAGTCGTTGGGATGATCGAAGCAAGGGAACCAGTAATGGTTGTACTCACTCTCGCCCTGGGACCAGATTTGCTTTGGCCTGGTGGGGTCGTCCGGGTTCGGTTTGATGAAGTTTAGTCCGACGCCGACAAGGCCCGTGAGACCTTTCTTTTGTGGACCATTTGTATGGTAGTCGATGTTGATGGTGAGCTCATCAGCTGGTTGGTAACCACGATCCAAAGTGATGACCAACTTATTGTTCTCCGCATCGTTGACGAACTGCAGCGCCGCTCCCGAAGAGAGTTTGGCCGCAGTTGCGGTGATGTTCGTGGCGTCGAGTTTGACGGTTCGTAAATTTGGGGTCAACGGCGCAAAAACCAGTGTTTCCCGACCAATTAACTGTTCCTTGTCCCAATCAAACTTTAGGTCGAGGGCGATGTGACGCGTGTCGAAGTCGCGCTCGGGTATGTACTGAGTTGGGGGGAATGGCCGCGTGGGACGCGGTGTTTGTTGCGCTGAGACGCGATGTCGCGCCGGCGTGGCGGAGACGCCAGCAACAAGAGAAAAGATTATTACCAGGGGAAGCAAACTCGCCTTCAGGCGCAACAAGAAAGACTTATTCAACATACCGTCACTCCAATTCAGCCGTTGATCACTTAACACACTTGGCGGTGCAGCCAATGATCGCGGAAATTTGATATGCTCCTAATGTTACACGGACAATTCGTCAAACGGAAAGAGGACCCTCAGCCATGACTCCCGAAGAAAGAAGTGATCTGATCGAAAGATATCACGCGGGTTACCAGGAAGTGATCGACGCTCTCGAAGGTTTCCCGGCCGACAGTTTGGGGGCACACCCAATTCCCGGCAAGTGGAGCGCGAGAGAGATTGTTCATCATCTGGCAGATAGCGAGAGCATTTCCGCCCACAGGCTCAGACGATTACTCGTGGAAGATAACGCGGTAATCCAGGGTTACGATCAGGATGAGTATGCCACTAAACTTCGTTACAACGAACGCGACCTGGCCCCGGCTCTTGAAGCTTTCCGTGCGGCACGTGCGACCACCGTACAATTACTTAAGCTGATGTCCGATGACGACTGGAAACGAGAAGGCACCCATACTGAAAGCGGACGTTACACCAGCGAAATCTGGTTAACCATTTACGCCGCTCACGCTCATAATCATGCTGCGCAAATTCAAAGACTGCGCGAGACGCTCAAGAGCTGAACTTAAATCAGAGTGCGTCTTGACAAAGTTTTTGTGCGCGAGCAAAATCCGCACTGCCTCTACTAAAACTGAAACTTCGCTGCTTAGGCAGCCGTCAATAAATGAGTGCTGCCACTCTGCTGCAAACATCGCTCTCTGGTCTCCAGTTACTTCGCCGCGGTAAGGTTCGAGACGTTTATCTTGTCGACGAAGATCGTCTCCTGATTGTTGCCACCGATCGCATTTCGGCATTCGATTGCGTCCTGCCGACACCGATCGAACGCAAAGGCGAAGTGCTCACCGCGCTTTCCCAATTCTGGTTCGACAAGTTGGGACACATCGTTCCCAATCACCTGATCACAACCAACGTCGACGAAATGCCGGAGGTTGTGCGCAGTCACGCGCAAACACTAACGGGTCGCTCGATGCTGGTTCGTCGCGGAGAAGTCTTTCCCGTTGAATGTGTAGTGCGCGGCTATCTCGTTGGTTCGGGATGGAAGGATTACCTGAAGACCGGTGAAGTGTGCGGCATCAAACTGCCCGCTGGCCTCCGCGAGTCAGAAGAACTTCCGCAGCCTTTGTTTACTCCTTCAACGAAGGCCGAGCAAGGTCACGACGAAAACATTAGTGAAGATCAGGTGCGGGCGATTCTCGGGGAGAAGACAACTTCACTCCTACGCGACACCTCGTTGCAACTCTACAGCGCGGCGCGCGATTATGCGCGCACCCGCGGCATCATCATTGCGGATACGAAGTTTGAGTTTGGACTTGATAAGAACCAGGAATTGGTTTTGGTTGATGAGGTCCTGACCCCGGACTCCTCCCGTTTTTGGCCGGCTGACTCTTACGAGCCAGGTCGCTCACAACCATCGTTTGACAAACAGTTCGTGCGCGACTATCTGGAGACTCTTGCCTGGGATAAAAAGCCGCCTGCCCCACCCATCCCACCGGAAGTCGCCGCAGCGACCACTGGCCGCTATTTGGATGCTTATAAGCTCTTGACCGGAAAAGAACTCTAAACCGGTTCTCGTTTTCGGAATTTTACTCTTACGGCCTTCTTTGAATTGGAATGATCCGCAATCGACTAGAAACCCTCATTGACGAAATGCTCGATGGCCAAATCCTACTGGATGAAGCAATCTCAGAGTTTGAGAAGCTCTATATCCAAAAAGCCCTCGCCAAGCACAAGCAGCATCTTTCAAAAACCGCCGCCATTCTCGGCATCCACCGTAATACTCTCTCAAAACGCGTGGCGACTTACGAAAAACAGCAGAAATTGATTGCTCGCGCCGCTAAGCGTGCTTCCGGCTGATCACAAGCTACGCAGGTAGGAGCGGAGCGACCTGGTCCTTCTCGGGCTACAGGCGTCGCCGGGTGAGGAGACCAGGTCGCTCCGCTCCCTGTACTGCGTGGCGGTCGCTCAAATTTTCTGCGTCATCACTCGGCCCGTTTGACAACACTCTCCCGCAAGCCTTATCCTTGGCACTCTGCCGCAGAGAGTGCTAAATTTCATCACCTGCGGACTGTATTCCTTAAACCAAATACACAATTTCTACCCGGAAAACTGAAAGGAGAACCAAGAGTTATGGCAACAAACATTAGGCCTCTTCATGACCGTGTGATCGTACGGCGCGTGGAAGAGGGCGAGCAGGTGCGGGGCGGCATCATCATTCCCGACACTGCGAAGGAAAAGCCACAAGAAGGTGAAGTGGTGGCGGTTGGAGAAGGTAAGTACAAGGACGACGGCACCCGTCAAACCCCGGATGTGAAAGCGGGAGACCGAGTACTCTTTGGGAAATACAGTGGCACCGAGATCAAGATCGATGGCGAGGAACTCCTCATCATGCGCGAGGATGAGATCTTGGGAATTCTCGAGCGCGCTGGCGCAGCTAGCGGGAGCAAGAAAGGCGGCAAATAGTCGAGCGTCGACTGTAGCCGCTTTTTCATTGATTCATTTCACTTTTTGAGCAGGAGAAGAAATAAAGATGGCAAAGCAAGTAATTCATGGCGAGGAGTCGCGAGCTGCGATTCTGCGCGGCATTAACCAACTCGCCGACGCAGTGAAGATCACACTCGGCCCTAAGGGACGAAACGTCGTGATCGATAAGAAGTTCGGCTCGCCCACGATCACTAAAGACGGCGTGACCGTCGCAAAAGAGATTGAGTTAAAGGACGCGCTGGAGAACATGGGAGCACAGATGGTGCGTGAAGTAGCGTCGAAGACGTCTGACGTCGCCGGCGATGGCACCACCACCGCCACCGTGCTCGCGCAGGCAATTTTCCGCGAGGGCGTGAAGACAGTCGCCGCTGGTGCGAATCCAATGGCCCTCAAGCGCGGCATCGACAAAGCTGTCGAACGCGCCACCGAAGAAATTAAGCGTCTGTCCAAGCCCGTTAAGGGTGACGCAATTGCCCAGGTCGGCACCGTCTCCGCCAATGGCGATCAGACGATTGGCAACATCATTGCCGAAGCAATGAACAAAGTTGGCAAGGACGGTGTGATTACCGTTGAAGAATCCAGGACTATGGATACCTCGCTCGAAGTGGTTGAAGGTATGCAGTTCGACCGCGGCTACCTCAGTCCTTACTTTGTTACTGACCCTGAACGGATGGAAGCAGTACTCGAGAATCCCCTCATCCTGATCAACGAAAAGAAGGTCAGCTCGATGAAAGATCTGCTGCCCCTGTTGGAGCAAGTGGCCAAGATGGGCAAACCGATGCTGATCATCGCCGAGGATGTTGAGGGCGAAGCGTTGGCAACTCTGGTGGTGAACAAACTGCGCGGCACTTTGAACATCGCGGCAGTCAAGGCACCCGGATTTGGCGATCGTCGCAAGGCGATGCTCGAAGACATTGCGATTCTCACTGGCGGCAAGGTCATTAGCGAGGATCTCGGTATCAAGCTCGAGAACGTCAAGCTCGAAGATCTCGGACGGGCCAAGAAGATCACCATCGACAAAGACAACACGACGATTGTCGAAGGTGCAGGCAAGCAGGCTGATATCGAAGGCCGGGTGAAAACACTGCGGGCCCAGATTGAAGAAACCACTTCTGATTATGATCGCGAAAAACTCCAGGAGCGGCTCGCGAAACTCGTCGGCGGTGTAGCCGTCATCAAAGTCGGTGCTGCCACTGAGACTGAGATGAAGGAAAAGAAGGCCCGCGTTGAAGATGCGATGCATGCCACGCGCGCAGCCGTTGAGGAAGGCATTGTTCCAGGCGGCGGTGTTGCTTTGGTACGAGGAGCGAAGGCCCTTGAGAAATTCCAGATTAGCAAGGATGGCGAAGGAGATCCCGATGAACAGATTGGTGTCAACATCGTTCGTCGTGCACTGGAAGAGCCACTGCGCCAGATCGTTCAGAATGCCGGCAAGGAAGGTGCAGTTGTGGTTGAGCGGGTTCGTTCCGAGAAGAACGAGAACGTCGGCTTCAACGCTGCGACCGAAACCTTCGAGGACCTGGTGAAGGCTGGTGTTATCGACCCCGCCAAGGTAACTCGAACGGCGCTGCAGAACGCCGCTTCAATTGCCGGACTGATGCTGACCACGGAAGCGATGGTTTCTGAGCTTCCTGAAGAGGACAAGAGCCCTGCAATGCCGGGTGGCATGGGCGGCATGAGCGGCATGGGAATGTAATTAGTCGCCCCTTAAGGTGACAAAACTCAAACGGTCTGTTCCCTGCAGACAGGCCGTTTTTCTTTTGCCCAGTACTCTAGCCGTTTACCTCAGCGTCCCCGCGTCTTTCTAGAAACACTCTGCGCCATCTTAGCGTAGCCCAGTTCTCACGTTCTTTCGTGTTCTTTGTGTGAATTCGTGGATCGTCCGTACCCGAGAACTCACGATCCACGAAACCACACCAAATATCACGAAAGAGAGGCACTAGCGCTTTCTCTTCGGGAAGCGCGCTTCGATGCGACCCTTACGTTTCTTGCCGTGCTGCTGGGCCAATTCAGGATAGGTTGTATGCTCGGCGGGTAGGTCTTTCGCACCCAAGAGTTTTTCCGTCTTCGTGATCTCTTTTGCTGGTCCTTCGATCTCCATAAACAACCCAAACGGTAGATCGTCAATGACAATCTCCACTTTTCCCAGCGACCACGTAGTCCGTCTCTTTTCGTAGACAACTGAGGGCCTAAAACCAAGCACACCCAGGATAGCGTCCGTAGTCGCCGGATCACTCACCTCGGTTTCTTCTTCTCGCTGGTGTTTAATCGCTGTTGCCGAAGGAAACCTCTCTTTGTAAGTTAGAATGCCGCGCTTCCCTACCCGTCGCAGGCGCAACACCGAACGGCTAATATCGATGCCTGGACCATCGTACAAAGTATTCTCCTCAAACTCGCGACCTTCCAGTTTCGCCCCGATTTTGGGTAGTCGCTTGATAATCTTCGCCCGTTGGGCGGCCGCGAGTCGGTACTTTTTCTCAATTTCGACTGACACTGCAATCCTTTACTGCTGTCGCACCCAACGCATCACTTCCGGAATAGTGGCCCGTTTGCCATACATCAACATGCCAATCCGGTAAATGCGTGAGGCCAACCAAATCAGACCAAACGCAGTCAGGTAGCCAATTCCCAGCGAAAGCAAGATCTGCCACATTGGCGGAGTTTGCCCAACTATCCTGACCATCATCGTGATTGGTGAAAAGAGCGGAATCATCGAGACCCAAACAGCAAACGGAGCATTGGGACTGCGAATCACCACAAAGGCCATGTAGAGGCCTGCCAGCAACGTGAACACGACCGGCATGGCCAGTTGTCCACCTTCTTGCGCGTTGGTGACCATAGAGCCGATCAGGGCATAAATGGTCGCATATACAAAGTAGCCCAGGATGAAATACAACACGAAGAATACAAAAAACAGCGGCGACAACTGGGGCAGGTTGATCCCTTCTACTCCCCTTGCCGCCAACGCGTTGATGCCATAGAGCGTGATCAACAGAAATACGACGCCCCAGATCGCCAGTTGGGTCAGGGCGACGAACGAAACGCCGATCAGCTTTCCGAGCATCAACGTGAGGGAACGAACTGACGAAAAGAGAATCTCGGCAATGCGCGTTTCTTTCTCTTCGACGATTGCACCCAGCACAACTTGTCCATACAGCAAGACGGTGATGTAAATAAGAAAGGCGATAATGAAGACCAACATGAAGCGGCTCATCCCTGACGCTTCGCCACCTTCCTCCCCCTGTTCATTGACCGGGTAGGTAGCCAAATCCACGGTCTTCGACAACTTCTCAATCTCCTCCTCCTTGACTCCACTGGCCACCAGGCGCTGCACCCGAATCGCACCATCGAGGCGGTCCCGAATCTGATCGGTGGTCATCACGTCTCCAACGTTGCGACCGTAGTAGGCAGCTTTGCTATTCGTGTTTGTCAGAATATCCCCAGGAATCACGAGATAGCCTTCAAGCTCATTTTTGCCGATTCGCACGTTCAAATTCCGCTTCACTTCCTCCAGGGAATGTCCGGTCAGATCGGCCCGCTCAATCGAGAAACTCCCGGCAAATCGCTTACCTGCGTTTTCCAACTTCTCCTTGGCGTTCGCGTTCAACTGCTGAACGATTTGGGCTTGATTGTTCTGGTCAGTCTCGCGCTTTTGGATGGCCCGCCGAATTGGTTCAAATAACTTTTGGCCCTCGGTCTGGTCCACGATGGCGATGCGCGTCTCACCAGTCTTGATGTTAAAGAGCAGTCCGGGCACCACGGTAAACACAAGCAACATCACCGGTCCCATCACTGTCAACAGGATAAACATCTTGGCGCGGACTCGCTGAATGTATTCTCTTTTTACAACGGCAAGGAACTTTGTCATGAATTCTCTTTGACCTTTGTGATGAAGATTGTGTTCAGACTGGGTTCAATCATTTCAAACTTGCTGATCGACGCGCCCGAGTCGACCAATCGCTTCAATAAGAGTTGGGCACTGGCCCCGGCCGCCAGTAAAGCCTCCACTTCATCTGCCCGTTCCTCCAACTTGCTAACCAACGAGGGATCGTGCAAAACACCGTCGCCACCCTCAAAGCGAACGGCTACCGAGTTGCGGCCGAAACTGCTTTTGATCTCGCGGAGCGTGCCTTCGAAAATCTTTTGCGAGCGATTGATCAGGCAAATGTCGTCACAGATTTCCTCGGCTACTTCCATCTGGTGAGTAGAGAAAATGATCGTCCTTCCTGCCCGTTTCAGGTCAAGTACGACCTCTTTCAGCAGTTCGACGTTGACCGGGTCTAACCCTGAAAACGGCTCGTCCAGGATTATGAGATCTGGCTGGTGCAGAATTGACGCAATGAACTGAACTTTTTGTTGCATCCCTTTGGAGAGTTCCATTGCCTTTTTCTGCTTCCACTCAGAAATCTTCAGCCGGGCCAACCATTCATCAATTCGTTTTTCGACTTCTTTGCCACTTACATTCTTCAGTTGCGCAAAAAACTTTAGCTGATCCACGATCTTCATGCGCTTGTACAACCCGCGTTCTTCCGGCAGATAACCGATCTTATCTTGCAACTGCGGATTGACCTGCTGTCCGAATAACTCAATCCTGCCTGAATCGGGTACGGTGATGTTGACGATCATGCGAATGGTCGTGGTTTTGCCTGCGCCGTTGGGGCCAAGGAGTCCAAAGATTCGACCGGCCTTCACGGTCAGCGAAAGCTTGTCCACCGCCACAAACTCTCCAAAGCTTTTGCTGACGCCATCCAGCCTTACAGTTATCTCGTTACCTGCCATGCTTTTCTCCAATTTTACGTATCTCCGGAATGACCTAATACGAGGGCCGCTGAACGAAGGTTTTTGATTGCATCAACTGCATTTCTGTTACATAGTTACAGGACCCCTCGCCGTCTTCAGGGAACCTGAACAGCGACGCGCAACAAAACTTATTCTGGCCAAACTCTTCGGGTTATGTTCACTCGTAATAGCTTAAAACGGAGCCGCCCTGCCACCATTTTGGTATGTCTGCTAACTGCCTGGTCGACCAGTATGGCGCAAGCGCCGACTACTTCTCGCCCCCAACAAGAGGAAGTGGTGCGCGTTTATACCGACTTGGTCCAAACTGACGTGATGGTCTTCGACAAGGAAGGACGCTTCGTCAATGGCCTAACCAAGGATAACTTCGAACTTAAGATTGACGGAAAGGTGCGACCGATTCAGTCGTTCGAACAGATCACGGCCGGTAGTCGTGATGAAGAGACGCAACTCGCCGCCGCCCGGGGTCGCACCGTCAACACCACCGGCTCAACGCCTAAACGCGTCGTTCCACTCGATCGCGGCCGCACAGTTTTCTTCTATGTTGACGATTTCCATCTTGATGCGAGCGGGTTCAATGCTGCCAGGAAACTAATCACCAATTTCATAGACAAGCAGATGGGCCAAAATGATTCGGCGGCCATCGCCTCGGCCACAGGTCAAATCGGCTTCCTCCAGCAACTCACTGACAATCGCGCCGTCCTGCACGCTGCTCTCAACCGCCTTAGCGTACGCACTTATACAGTAACTGATTCGGACCGTCCGTCAATGAGCGAGTACGAGGCAATGCTCATTGACAATGATGAGATGGACGTTTTCGAATACTTTGTTAGCGAAACCATGAGACTCAACCGGGGAATGACGCGTGATCAGGCAGCCGGTATCGTAAACGGCCGCGCTCATTCCATCTTGAACCAGGCAGCTCAATTTAACACAAACACTCTCGGCGGTTTGGAGAGATTGGTACGCAATGCCAGGGAACTGCCCGGGCGGAAAGTTCTCTTTTTGCTCTCTAACGGATTTCTGATTGAAAATCGCCGCTCCGATACAACCTCGCGGCTGCAACGGGTAACTTCGGCTGCCGGTAAGAGTGGGGTAGTGATTTATTCCATCGATACTCGGGGATTAGCAACGGACAAAGGTTTTGATGCAAGCGTTGAGCGAAACTTTGATCCGTCAGGGAGACTACAACGCTCAACCCAGGGCGAGACGTTTGCAACTCAGGATGGACTTAATGCTCTCGCGCGAGACACAGGCGGTAGACCGATCTTCAATACAAACGACTTCAGACCGGGGCTAACCGAAGCGATCAAAGAATCTTCTGTTTACTATCTGCTTGCCTGGAGACCTGATCAGGACCAACAAAAGTCCGGACGCTTTCGCAATATTCAAGTTAGTGTGATTGGCAAGCCGGAGTTGGTGGTGCGCGTTCGCAAAGGCTACTTCGACATTGAACCGCCGGCGAATACGGCGAAGGCTGCACCAACTCCGAATAAACAGGCGGAGCAGAACAAAGTCGTTCCAGCCAAGCTCCGGGAAACCATTGCCGCTGTATATCCGGTTCAGGAAATGCCCATCCTGTTAGGGCTTGATTACTACGACCTGGCAGACAAAGGACCAACCGTACAGACCTCGATACAAATGCCCGGCGAGTTCTTTGAGTTCACCGAACAGGACGGCAAGGTACAAGCCGTGATTGATCTGACCGGCGTTTTCTTTAACGACAAAGGTGTGCCGACGGTCAGCTTCCTGGAGCGCATTGTCACGTCAGCACCTTCGTTGGAGGCAACCAAGGGATATCACCGCGACATTACGTATTCTTATCCAGCTCTTAAGTTGACGCCGGGACTCTACCAGGTCCGCGTTGCCGCACGAGATGAAAAGAGTGGACGCGTGGGCAGTGCTCATGCCTGGATCGAGGTTCCCGATCTGAGCAAAAAGGAACTTTCAACGAGTAGCCTCCTGTTGGGTGAAAAGACCCAGGCGATGACGACCAATGTCTCAGTACCGGAAGACACCATCACGCCGGTGAACCTGAGCGCAAACCATCGGTTCCGGCATGAGTCGAACCTTCGATTTTTGATCTTCACCTACAACGCCGCTCCCTCTCCGACCAATCAACAACCCGACATTGCGGTCCAGGTCCAGGTAGTTCGAGATGAACAACCAGTCATCACCGCGGCTCTCAAGAGAGTAGCCACTGAAGGCGTTCCAGACCTGGCCCGTATTCCCTATGCGGCCGAAATTCCTCTCGCCAGTTTGAATCCCGGTCGCTACATCCTCCAGGTGACACTGATCGATCGTGTGTCAAAACAGAGTGCTGCTCGGCAAACCCACTTCGATGTGTACTGATCGCTATCGTGGCTAAGCCCTGGAAGCCCACGAAGGAGCAACTCCTCGCAGCCACCGAGAAGACGGTGCGTGATGTGATAGCACCTGACCTGCGCGTACTCTTCTGCGGAATTAATCCTGGTCTTTACACCGCAGCCGTGGGCCATCATTTCGCGCGCCCCGGAAATCGCTTCTGGCCTGCACTCTATGCGGGCGGCTTCACTGAACGGCTGTTGTCTCCGTTCGATGAGCGCGAGCTGCTGCAAAAGGGATACGGCATCACGAATGTGGTTAGCCGCACCACTGCCACGGCGGACCTGCTGACGAAGGAGGAAATCGTTGCCGGCGGCAAACGTTTGCAAAATAAGGTGCGGCGCTATCGTCCAGTCATGCTTGCGGTATTGGGTTTGGGGGCTTATCGCACTGCCTTCGCACAACCCAAGGCAAGCATTGGCAGGCAGCCGGAGATGTTTGGAGCTACGGGTATTTGGGTGCTGCCGAATCCAAGTGGACTGAATGCAAACTACCAGGCAGCGGATTTGGCGCGGTTGTTTCGCGAATTGCGAGCAGCGGTAGACCAGTAGATACCACAGGCTTCAGCCTGTGGAGTTTCAGTTTCAACCTACTAAAAGCTCCTCTCTGGTTCACAGATACCACAGGCTTCAGCCTGTGGAGTTTCAGTTTCAACCTACAACAGGTCCATTCATTTTTTGAGATACCACAGGCTTCAGCCTGTGGAGTTTCAATTTCAACCTACAACAAGTCCGTTCATTCTTGAGATACCACAGGCTTCAGCCGGTGGAGTTTCAGTTTCAACCTACCGAGCCCGATGCTGACGTTGATCATTAGGCTGAAATTGAAACTCCACCAGCTAAAGCAAGTGGTATCTAACGTTTATTGAAGGTTGCCTCCGGTAGGGTGAAATTGAAACTCCACTAGCTAAAGCAAGTGGTATCTTTACACCTTCACAATCTGCTTGCCGAGATTATCTCCCGAGAACAAGCCAATGAACGCGCGAGGTGTATTTTCAAAACCTTCCACCACAGTCTCCACGTACCCTAACTTCCCTTCCTTGAACCACGCGACTAACTGACTCATTCCTTCACCAAACTGTCGCATGTAGTCCCTGACGATGAACCCTTTCATCAACGCACTGTTCACCAGGAGGAACGGCTGCGGACGCAAACCGACATCAGGCTTGTCGAGATTGTAGAGTGAAATCTGACCACACAATACTGTGCGCGACCCGTGATTGAGCAATGGCAAAACCGCGTCAGAGACCGCGCCACCAACATTATCAAAATAAACATCCACTCCTTTTGGACAAGCCTCTCGCAATGCCTGACCAACGTTGTCGTCCTTGTAGTTGATTGCTGCCTCCACTCCCAGTTCAGCGCGCAGGTATTTGTTCTTCTCTTCACTACCGGCAGTCCCAACTACGCGACAGCCTTTGATCCTGGCGATCTGGCAGACGGTCATTCCTACGGCGCCTGCCGCACCCGAGACCACCACGGTGTCGCCTTCTTTGGGTTGACCGATGTCCAGTAGACCAAAATACGCAGTTAGTCCTGGCATGCCTAAAACACCGAGGGCCGTGGAAACAGGAGCAAGTTGCGGGTTAACGATCATTAAGTCGCGCGCCGGACTGACATTAAAAAGGCGCCAACCGAGATAGCCCACCACAATGTTGCCAGGCTGAAAGCTGGGAGCATTGGATTCGACGACTTCGCTGACCACTCCGCTCACAATTACCTCACCGACTGCGAAAGGGGGGACGTAGGAACGACCTTCTCGCATGCGACCACGTAGGTAAGGATCGACCGAAATGTAGAGTGAACGCAGGAGGACGTCTCCATCCTGAAGTGGCGGGAGTTCGGTCTCAACAAAGTCGAAGTTGTCGTCCGTGGGCAGACCAACAGGACGGCTGTGCAGGCGAATTTCTTTGTTTTTCATGGCGCAAATAATAGAGCGGAATGCACAAATAGAGAACCCTACCTCACAAGTACGACAACCACCAATCACGTCTTCGCTGCTTCACACCGGCAAACCACTTGCACAACGGATACAGCAACAGTACTCCGGCAATCCAGGCCAGATAGACCACCAGCAGATTGAACCCTGTTCCCTGTGGCGGCGCGGTAAACCATTCAATTGGAGTCTGGAACAACCACTTTGTCGGCTTGCCGAACGCGTAATGTAACAGGAGAGAGATCGCGTGTGCTGTGGGCCACTGCAACAGGTAGAAAAAAAGTGGTACACGTCCGAAGGTGACAAAAAAGTTTCGCACGGCGCCCCCGGTACCCATCGACTCGAACAGATACAAAGCCAGGATCGATGGTCCAAGAGTCATCAGCAAGAACAGCAGAGAAGGCGGATACTTGGTGGTATTCAAGAACGAGAGGAAGGTAAAAAACGGGTTAGGCTGGTGCGTCCACTTCAAAGGTTCGCCGTACAGATCAACGGCGCGCAGCAAGATGAACAGCGCGATCGCCCCACTGCCGATCCAGAGTAACAAGCGCCGGCGCCGGAAGGCATCAAGTTGATAGAGAGTGCCGAAGGCATAGCCCACCGCCATCACTCCCACCCAGGGGATCAAAGGATAAAGTACCAGCAAGAAAGGACTGGGAAATCCAGCGATAGGAAAAGCACCTTGCTGGTGAAGAATGATGAATAGTTTCGCGCCAATTCCAGGAGCCGGACTGTTCGGACCTTGAAAGCCGGCCACTCGAATCGGGTCGAGCAGGTTGTGCAAGGCTATCATCAATAGACCGAACCACAACGTGAGCTTGAGTGGCAGATGAACCAGACCAGCGAGCAAAATCATCGACACACCAATGGCCCAGATCACTTGTAACATTCCCAGCAACGCAGGACTGACGTTGAAGAAGGCCCCCAACCGCACCAGCGTAAACTCCAGCACGATCAGCCAAAGCCCTCTTGTGATCAGGAAGCGCGACAGTTCTCCCTTGGTCTTGCGCCTGCCGTAAAGAAACGCCCCGGTGCCGGCAAGAAACACGAATGTTGGGGCGCAGTAATGGGTGATCCAGCGGGTAAAAAACAGGGCGACGTTTGTTCGCGTGACATCCAGCGGGTCGAATTGAAAGGCAGCGTTGTGAACGAAGTCGCGCGTGTGATCGAGCATCATAACGACCATCACGATGCCGCGCAGGAGATCGATGGAATCGATGCGGGAGGTCGAGGGCGACCGTTGATCCCTGTCAGTATAAGGCAGTGGGAACGCCTCTGATGAAGGTTTGCGCTCAGAAACGGCGGTAGCCATAACAACTCCTGCTCAGTTTGCGGGATTTTGCAGGTAACTACGGCCGTAGGCAAGGAAAAGTTCGCAAGACCCATCCACAGATTACACAGATTACACAGAAACGGACAAACCAGTTTAGTTGCGTCTTGTCGTCAAACCGCGTGTGGGTGACCGACTACCGTTCCCAGAGGGTTGGTTGAAACCGACCGTTCCGAGTGACTTAGTTGAAACCGAACTGAGCAGACGCAACTAAACTGTCTTAGTACTTCTGCGTAATCGGCGTAATCTGTGGATTAACTCGGCTGGGTTTGTTTGAGGCGGCGGCGCGCGAGGCTGGCCAGCACAGTGAGGCCTAGCGCGATGACGAAAAGTATTGCTCGCTCGGGTATCGGGCTTAACTGTTGAAAGATGAAGGTGCGACCGGCGGCATCAGTTAGCACTACGCCTGAACCGATCATTAACAGCGTTACAAAAGCCAGGCTAAGGACAATTAATCTCTGTAGTAGTTTCGCTGATCTCATACTCTGGACTTGGCTCAAATTTCGTTTATTCCCTGAACCAACCGCAGGCACACCACGACCCTCGGCGAGGAACCGTTGTTTTCTCCGCATCATCCCAAGGGCAATTCGGCAGTTGCGGAGCTGCGTTAGCTCGTTACAACTGAAGAAAACAGGCAATTGGTAGTGATTTCCAGAAGCAGGAATGCAAGACGGTCCAGCGGGGTGAGGACCCGTTTGGACCGCAAACGTAAGTTACTTATGTCAACTCGATCGGCTGGGCCGAGATTACCTGGTCCAATGAACGCAAGTCCCGCAAAGTGTTTTTGTCCACTGGAACATCAACCTCGATGACGGCCATTGCTTCTCCCCCTCGCTCGCCGCGGCGTCCCAGGTGGAAGCGACTGATGTTGACACCACCTTCCCCAAGGATTGTGCCCACCCGACCAATCACGCCCGGCACATCTCGATTGCGCATTACCAGCATGTGGCCCTGGGGAATTGCTTCAAGATGAAAGCCATCAATCTCCGTGATCCGCCCCTCTCCTCGGCGACCGCCGTAGCCAACAATATTGCCGGCCAATGCATGCTCGGTCTGGTCGGCGACGATGCGCGTGCGGATTGCCGGTGCCGTATCACCGGTAGCGCGTACGTAAGTTGTGGTTACTTTGATGCCTCGCTCCTCGGCGATCAGAAAAGCGTTAACGACATTGACTCTTGCACTCACGTCACGCAGCAAGCCACTGAGAAACGAACGCGTAACTGGAGCAGCATCGATGTCC
>DATFRK010000991.1:0-2388 GCA_035263325.1 Pyrinomonadaceae bacterium
TGAGGAATGAGTTTCCCAAGAGCGAGACTGGCCCGGCAGTCGCCACAACGGCTCCGATCTTGATCACCGAAGGTTTTGGCTTTTTGCCGTCATTCGCAGCTGACGCCACATCGGCGCAGAGCGTTGGGACAGCGATCGAGAAACTGATCACAATCAGGGTCACATGTCGGATACTTTTTGCTATTTCGGCGAGGAGACTTGCTCTCTCGCTGTTTTCGCGGCTCATAACGTTGCTCCTTATTTGAACTAACTTCCACTTCTGGACATCTGTTCAGGAATGAGCGTAGGCTGTCCTATTACGGTTGAGAAGAACAGCGGCGCTTGGATTGTTTTTTTCTGAACAAAAGCCGCGAGTCTGTCCGGGAACTGAGCCGTCAGTTCCGCGGGAGAAGACCATGAAAGTGGAAGATAGGCGGGTCCGACGGACGCGCAAGACCTTGCACGATGCGCTCATCTCGTTGGTTTTGGAAGGCAATTACGACGCAATCACCATTCAGCAGATTGTGGATCGGGCGAACGTCGGTCGCTCCACCTTCTACACTCATTTCCAGAGCAAGGATGAGCTCCTAGTCAGCGAAACGGAGCATTTGCGGAGCACGCTGGCTTCGGTCCAGCAGCGCGAGAAAATCTCTGCCAGACCGCGTGAATCGATACTGGGGTTTAGTCGAGCCATGTTCGAACATGCCGATGGCTATCGAAATGTTTATCGTGCACTGCTAAATACGCAGGCGTGGCCAATCGTGCGTCAACGCATCCACAACATCCTGGCGGAATTGATTCGAAAGGAGTGCAAATCGGAAATTGCCAAGATCCGGGGCGCGAACTCCGATGTCCCTATTGAGCTGTTCGTGCATTTTCTTGCGGCGTCTTTTATGACGGTGCTGACCTGGTGGCTTGAGCGCAACAGCCGATTGTCCGCGCAGCAAATCAATGAGGTATTCCGGTCTCTTGTCCTGCCCAGTGTTGACGCCACACTCAGTGGGCGCTAGAGAAAATGCGCTTATCTGGGGACAGTCTGCCCATAATTCACCAGTGTTCCTTTATGACTCTCCATGTACCCGAACGCCGATGGCTGCGAAGCGCATCTTGCGTTCATGCTTCGTGAAGTAAAGTGCTGAGTCGCAAAGGAATGCTGGCTCACCCTTCAAACCACGAAGCCCTTCTCGCGAAGAACATCGTCGGGCACATCTAACTCTTCTACTTTTACCAGATCATTAGGCCCCACTTGACGCAGCTGTGCAGTCTTTTGGGCAATCAGGTCCTCATCCACCCCTAGACCGTGCAGGATGTCTTCTATTTCCCGAAGCGCATTGGGATTGAACGGAGGCAAGGCAAAGCTTGTGCCAATACCACCTCGCTCATTGGTGCTCCGAACGCAGGCTAATTGAATTCTGCCGGTGTTAGTTTTGTTCAATGTGATTTGGACCCTCATTGTATGGATCTGCCGTAAATTCTTTACGAAGGACGACTGCCGGGGGAACGCTGAAGACCGCTAGCGTCCTCTTTAGGACCAGAGGTTCGCTCCTCGAGGTCGGCTCCATAGATTTTGCCACATTTGCAAAGGGCCCCTCCCGAATTGCCGCGGCCGGGGGGCCGAGGAGGCCCATGCGCCCATGCACAAGGGATTGCAACCGCTACCAGAAAGCAGAAACGGCGGCATTAGAATCTCAATCCCCCCGCCGGATTCTCATTAGTTGAGAGCGTGTGCCATGGGCGCGAAATGACAATTCGAGAGAGATGTACTTCATTCCTTCCTCAAAATGGCAACCCCGTTTCCAGCAAAGGCCAGACCAAAAGGAAAGTCGGTCGTTCCATGCATAGACGTGTTGCTTACAAATTGGTCTAGTGTGATTCCGTCAAGCGTAAGGCGACTGAAACTGTACGTTTGGTTATTAAATCTGAAATTCTGGCTGTAGAGCAGCGTTTCGGTCAACACATGGTGGCTGACCGGTCCGATCTGGAGAAATAAGGTTTCGTTTCTGGAGAATCTGGCGACTAGCTGGCCAGCTGAAAACGTGTTCGGATCGCTCCAATCACCATTCGGATTAGCGTTGTAATAAACGTTAAAGGTACCGGCAGACACAAGATCCAGTCCGATGTCGCCGTTGGCGGGAAGCGGCGTTAGCGAAAATACATCGGACCGGAAGGTGAAAAGAGCAGTTGCCTCGCTTGGACTCCCGTTGAACAGAGAGCCCGTGATGCCCTTGATATTGGTGAAGTAGCCGACAACCTGACCCTGACGTACCATCATTCAGAGTGCGATTCGGTTGATAGCGCCACGCGAGTGCCCTGCGACCGCCATTATGAACCGTGTTGAAGCGATAGCAATGGACAAGGTTCCTTTACTGTTACATGCGGAGGTCCGTGCAATTCTCGAGCTCTCACCCC
>DATFRK010000992.1:0-2688 GCA_035263325.1 Pyrinomonadaceae bacterium
TGTAGGGGCCTTCGCGCAAGCGCCGCTGCAATTGTCAGAACGACAAAACCGGGAACTCGTCAAACGAATCGGTCTCAAGCTCGAACGTTTCAATAACAGCCTGGGGAAAGCGCTGACGAAACCTCCGTTGGAGAACTCGAACTCGGCGCTGGAGTTCAGGGAATACCTGGAAGACTTCACCCTGCTGATCGGTCAGTTGACTCCTAACCTCAGCGCCAGGCGCGACGTTAATGATCTCCTGCGCACCGCTTCTGCCATCGAGCGTCTCTTGTTGTGCGAGGATGTCCCCTCACGAGTGGTGATTGACTGGGCCAGCTTACATGCGGACCTGGACCTGCTTGCCCGAGCGTACGGACTTAAGTGGAGTGAGGCCGTGCTGACAAGAGAATTGGTTGCCCTTTTTGCAGGCGAGGTGCGCCGCTTTTCGGAAAGTTTGAATGTTGAAATGCCGGGGGTGCAGATTATCCGTACGTCTGCTGCTAACGAACTGCCGGAACTCATGCAACAGTTCCGTCAAGCGGCCCAGGCACTGAACGCTGATAGCGCCAAAGCACAACATCAAATCGCCGTCTTGAGTAGTTGCACCAGGATGCTGGGGATCTATCTCAAAGACTGTGCTCTCGGATTGCAGCTACAAGCAGACTGGAGACGCTTGAGTGCCCAGGTGGAAGAACTCGTCAGAATCTACAACCTCGATTTTGGCGAGCCAAAATCTCCCGAGAAAGAAATGTTCACCAGGCGCAAGTGAGCCGCGCGACTGCTTCCCGGATGAGTATTGTCAACTTAGGGGGAAAGAGTGGCTTGCAGGACGTGGTCGTTAATCAGCATTTCCCGTCTTGTGCTGCTACTGTTACTTCTCGCCAGCCCCGGTCGAGCCCAACAAACTGATCAAACAACCAGACAGTTCTGGCCCGAGATTGATGTCTACCTCCCGATCAACGAGAAGTTCCGTGCCTTTTTGACGGGCAGAGTGCGGACCGGCATTGACAACGACCAGCGGCCAACCTGGCAAATTGGCGCTCACCTGGACTACTTTTGGCGGAAGCGTTGGACGTTGCGGGCTGGTTATCGCTACGCATTCCCTTCGAGAGATCAGGGTTCAGAAAAGCGAATTCTCACCGAGCAAACTTTTAGTCAACCGTTGCCGAACCGCTTTGTGTTTCACGACCGCATCCGGCAAGAGTATCGCTGGCTCAATCACGACTTCTCAATGCGGTTTCGCAACCGGGTGATGTTGCAACGTGACTTCTCGCTGAACAAGCGAACGCTTTCGCCCTACGGCAATGCTGAGATCATGTACGACACACGGTTCAATACTTTCAATCGCTATCGCCTGGCGGTGGGCACCCAGATCATGCTGCGCAGACGCGATTCGTTTCTGATGAATTTGCGCCGGCAAAAGGTGATTGACATCTACTATTTGTGGCAGGGTGACAGCCGCTCGCAACCCGAACACGTTCAGGCGATAGGTGTCACCGTGGGATTTCATTTCTAATCAACCAGTTCTTGCGCCTCACCTGAATACAGAACCTCACCCCGAGCAAATACATTATCCCCCTGATTCCTCCACTTTACGTTTGGGCTTAACTTGAGCCTACTGAAAGCCGTCTTCTAACCATCTGGTTTTTCAACAAGGGACACAAAACTTGTAGGGGCACACTTCTGTGGGCGCCCCATTTCTGGGCGGTAAATCAAGTGGTTCCGGCGACGCAACGCCACCGGTTAAACCGTCTCACAGTTGTAACGGAGGTAACCATGAAAAAGTTAGCTCTTCTTGTTGGCGTTCTCCTCGCGCTATTTCTGACGCTGGTCCTGGTTCCCCCGCCACCGCAAAAGGTGGAAGCCGCGGCGTTCGACAGTTCCGACGTTTACTCCGCCCTCGCTTATCTTCCCAGTGGCGCAGGCCGGCGCATGGTCGGAGCGGGAGCGACTGCAAATCTGAAAGTCTACGTCGACAGCTACACCGACGACGCAGAAGCCAAACAATACGCGACTACCCTATTGGAGCAGGGTCCTGACCAGTTGCTGAAGTCCCTGGAGAAAGCAAAGAGAATCGGCAAAGTTCAGCTTGACCGTCACATCGGCTTCTTTGATCTTAAACTCATTCGCTCACGACCAACGCAGGAGGGCCGGCGCATCGTTGGTGTTTGTGATCGTCCGATTGGGTTTTTGGAAGCTTATGCTGGTTCCCAGTCGATGGATAACAAGTTTGGCATCTTGATCCTGGATCTCAAGCAGGACAGTAAAGGCAAAGAAGAAGGCGTGGGACAGTTGATCTACGCTGCCAAGGTGAAAGTCCTGGAAGGCAACAAGATTGAAGTCGAGAACTACGGAGTTGATCCAGTGAAATTGATGGGTGTGAGAAAACTCTAGCTAAGAGGTTAGGCTGGCGGAGTCATGCACCTGAAGAGGTAAATCTTTGGCTGAACCAACGCCAATTTCGTCAATGGATCTTGCGCTGGACCGCACTCGGCTGGCCCATGAGCGGACCCTGATGGCCTGGGTCAGAACAGCCACATCTCTGATCAGTTTCGGTTTTACGATCTACAAGTTCTTCGAATTCCTGCATGAGAAAGGGCAAACTGAAGGACACCGCCGGATTGGTCCACGAGTGTTTGCCACCGTGATGATCGCTATCGGTATCGTATCTTTGATCCTGGCGACCATCCAGAACCGAGTGGAGTTGCA
>DATFRK010000993.1:0-5729 GCA_035263325.1 Pyrinomonadaceae bacterium
CTTACCTGCGAGCTTGTTTGGTAGCGGCGATACTGGGCTGCTTGTGTTTTGTCGCCTTCAGCACGCCAACCAGCATCAGCAATCCGCTGAGTGAACAGAAAAAAGCGGTCCCTCCCAAAACTCCCGCCAGGGACGAGACCACCACCACAGATGAGTCGAACTACTTCACCGTGCGTCGTGACCTGCGTCGCTGCGCTTCACCAATGTGCGGTGGCTACTTCGTCAAGTTAGTCAACCAGGCGCAGACGCGCTGTGCCAACGGAAGCAACATGGCGGAATGTTATGTCGTGAGGATTGACTGGAACGGCCAACCGGAAGTTGAAGTTGAGCAGGCGTTGTTGCGGGGCTCAATCACTAGCGGAGGAAACAAGAATGGCAAGTACGGAGTGCTGAGTGTTACTGAGTCCTGGCAGCGCACTGGCAAAGACAATCCTGGCGATACTTTCTACCGCGTGCGCGATCTGGGCCTGCGCTGTATTGCGGCTCCCTGTCTCTCCTACAGCCAGGCAAGACTAAATACGGCGGTGAACCGAACGATTGCCGGGGTTGAACTGGAGAGCGCCGCAGCCTCAGATGATCTTAAGAGCGCGTACACTGCGCTCAGTGGCCCCGACGGAGTGATTGCTAACGGTAAGCACATTCCGGTTAGTGGACCAGCAGGCAAGGCGGAATCGTTCCAGGCAACGCAATTCTTTCTACGAGTGACGGGCAAAGCTGCCTCACAAAAGCCGTGTGTGAAGACAGGCTGCGGTGGCCAGATTTGCGCCGAGGAACAAGTCTTTAGTACCTGTATTTATAGATCAGAGTACGACTGTTACAAAAAAGCAGCTTGCGAACGGCAAGCGAATGGTGAGTGCGGCTTCACCAAAACGGCAGAGTTAACGTCCTGTCTCAAACAAAAAGGCAAAAGGATGGGCTAGGGATTTTTGACTTCCGCGTAGACCGAAGGGGCGTGCTGACTAGGTTGAAATTGAAACCCATCGACTAAAGAGACCGTGTCAAAACTCAGATACCACCGGCTTCAGCCGCGTGGTACTTCAATTTCAACCTAACAAGATCGCCTTCGAATGACGCGGAAGATACCACCGACTTCAGTCGGGTGGAGTTTCAACTTCTGCCATTGCTTTTGCGACGAGGCCGAAATTGAAGCTCCACGCGGCTAAAGCCGGGTGGTATCTAGAGGGAAACTTAGACCTCTTTGACTAGGTTGAAACTGAAGCACCACCCGGCTGAAGCCGGTGGTATCTGAGTTTTGACTCAGTCTCTAAAGTCGATGGTCTCTCAAGTATACTGTTGCCCTAATCAACAATTGACAATCGGCAATACTCACCTGTGATAGCATCGGTTCATGACTCCCTGGACCGTCGCCACCCTACTCCTCTTCCTGGCGCCTCACTGGAACATGCAAACTAGTGGCGTCTCGGCTCGCTTACGTGGCGTGAGTGCTGTCAGCGATCTAGTTGCCTGGACCAGTGGCTCAGGCAGCACTGTGTTACGCACTACCGACGGCGGTGTTTCCTGGCAAAAATTATCAGTGACTGAGGACCGTTTGGATTTTCGCGACGTTGATGCAATTAACGCGCGCTTAGCTTACGTTCTAAGCATTGGCAATGGTCCCCAATCGAGAATTTACAAAACGACTGATGGCGGGCAAACCTGGCAACTGCAATTCAAGAATGAAGATCCCAAGGCCTTTCTCGACGCGATGACGTTCTGGGACGCCGATCACGGGATTGCGTTTGGTGATTCGGTAGACCATAAGTTTTACATCCTGATGACGGTCGACGGCGGCGCTCATTGGTCACGTGTAGATCCCGGTTCATTACCAGCAGCGCTAGAAAATGAAGGAGCATTTGCGGCCAGTGGAACTAACATCGCTGTAATGGGCAAAACTCACGCCTGGATCGGTACTGGGGCGGCAACGAGCGCTCGCGTGTTGCGCACCACAGACGGTGGCCGCAGCTGGCAGATTGCGTCGACGCCGTTAAGTTCCGGAGCCTCAGCGGGAATCTTCTCGATCGCCTTTCGTGATGAGAAACATGGCGTCGTTGCCGGTGGTGATTACACCAAAGAGAAAGAGAGCAACAATAATCTCGCAATGACCAGCGATGGCGGCGCTAACTGGACGCTGGTTAAAGGCCTCTCAGGCTTTCGTTCGGCTGTCGCTTACGTCCCCGGTAGCAAGACGCTGGTCGCCGTCGGTCCAGCCGGTGGCGACTATTCCACGGATGACGGCAAGACGTGGACCCCACTCGACGGTCCAGGCTTCGACACGTTGAGCTTCGCACCGGGGAAATCGGTGGCCTGGGCCAGCGGTGCTAAGGGCATTTTGGCAAAGCTAACCTTCGAATAAACCGCCTGTCTTTATTGGTCGTTGACTCTAGAACTCCGACGGTCCGGCAAACCGGACCTTAAGAGATGATGCCCAATTCGAAGCTAAAAAAACTGCTTCAAGCCACTCGCCGGATCGATGCGCGGACCTGGGTGATCCTGCTAGTGCCTATTGCGACGAGCCTCCTGGTGTTTGTCCTGGCAACCATCCATCTATTGAATATTTTTCTGCTGGAGGATTCGGTTCAAACCCGTTCAGTTCGCTACATGCGGAACTTTGTTGACCGGAGCGCCTTTGATGGAAAGACAAAAATAATCCTGATACCGCAAAGCCAACAGAGTGAAGGGCCCTTCGGTGATATCGATAAGAAGCACCGTGAATTCTTCGCCAACCTGGTTACCGCAATGGCCCAGGCGCACGCCAAAGTACTGGCTTTTGATATGGCCTTCGAAGGGAAGTCAGCCTTTGATGCCGCTTTTGGCAACGCGATTGCCGCGGCTGACAAAAACAATCTCAAGGTGATTGTTGGGGTTGACAGTTACACCAACGGTCAGACAGATCCAGTAATTCCTTCGGAGTTTAACAAGCCGCGCTGGGGAACGATCCTCGTGGGCGGTTACCAGGGTGACAGTGGGCCCATCAGTTCGATGAAATTGGCGGAGCCTGATAGCAATCCAGGCACTCCTGTGATTCCTTCCCTGGCTCTGAAAATCGTGATGGAAACGGCGGAACCCCCGCTGGTGGCGGAATTTGATCCCGCCCAGCAAGACCTTTTGCTCTATTCTGCTGGTCCAAACCGGCAGTTAATCAAGTCAATTCCGTTGGAGCGACAACGCAACTTGTTCCTCGACCAAATACCTGAAGACGAGATTGGGCGAGCACGAATCGAGGCCCGCAAGGTCTTCGACGAAGTAAAAGATCCCGATGTGGCGAAGAAGTACGAAGGCGCCATCGTCCTGGTTGGTTATGAACAAGGGGAAGCCCAGGAGGTCTTGTCAGGTGGCCAGCGGTTGGGCGTTGAACTGCACGCCACTGCCGTTTCCAATATTCTTCACGATGCGTTTATTTATAAACTCGCGCCTGGTTATAACTATCTACTAATCCTACTGATGGCCTTTCTCGGCGCCTCGTTGCACACTCCCATCGGTAGGTGGCTCGACTTCAAGGTGCCCATTAGCATTCCTAAAACGCAACTAACCATACAAGTTCCTTTGGGTCTCATTATGCTGGGCTTTCTTTATCTGGTTGCCGCATTCTTGATCTACAAACTGACCAGGGTGTACCTGGATGTTTGCTATCACCTCTTCGCGTTGGCGCTCTCCTACCTCGCAATCTGGTTTGTGCTGACGAAATGGTTTCAACCGAAAACTACAGATTTGAGGGTATAGACTCATGAGTTATGTACTCCGCCATTCGGCCGGGATCGGTTTCTCGCTGCTGTTACTCGGCACCTTGTTCGCAGGCCAGACCTCGCCAGTGCTGGCATCCTCACACGAAGAACCGTTAGCCAAAATCGATGTAATCCTGCTCAACGACGCTGAGCCTGAACGGCCCATCACGATTGAAGACGTTCAGGTGACCCGAAGCGATGGCACCGTCACACCCGGTCAACTGGGCATGGATTTGTTTGCCAATGACGAAATTAAGACCAGTAGCTCCGCCCAGGTGACCCTGGTGTTCATCAGGCCGTTGGCAGAAGGAGAAGAGGAACGCACTGACGTGCTCATCCAGGAAAACTCCAAGGCAAGAATATCGTCAATCTTTGCTTACTTCGGCGACTTCTTCCTTACTGGCTTTGGCTACTTCGACACCAAGACGCGCTACGTGCGACTCGGTAAACGAGGCACTGACTTTCAAATTAGCGTCAGCGAGGACGGCAACGTTGAACTCGACGTGCTGCGCGGTGAAGTGGAAGTGGAGAGAGGAGAGTTCAATCCCGAAGTAGCGGCACTGATCGATGCAAAGTTTGGTCATGCGGCAGTAACTCAGAAGAAGACAGTGGGGGCGCTCCAAAGCCTGAGCATAACGAAGGACTCTTCCCTTCCCGAGCCGCAGAAAATTCAGCTCGAAAAAGTGGATAAGATTCTTGTCAAGACTGACAAGCTGATTGTGGCTTCACTCGCAGCAACGCCGCCGCCGAACATTATTCCGACGAGTTTTGAAGATCGTAACGATCCGGTGCTCAATCGCGAGGAGGCAAAGAAAGCTTTCAGCAAAGCGCGACGTGACGCGATCCTGACCCCAACAGCCGTGAACACCGAGGCTCTCGGTGATGCTTACAAGGACCTGGGAGCCGGACGGCGAGCGACGAAGGAGTACGACGAGGCGGCGAACAAAGATCGTTCACTAAAGACCCAGGTAAAGTTTTTGGCGAACCAGGCTGAGGCGTATCGACTCGCGGGTAACCTGGAGAAGGCGGAAGCAAAGGGCAACGAGGTGCGACGCTACCTGAGGACCGCTGATCCCAAGTCGGCCCAACTAGGTTGGAATGCACTGGGTAACCTGGCTTACGACAAAGCGGTCGTGTCTGTGGCCAAGGGCGAATGGGAAAAAGCTAATCGCTCCTTCGGCGCCGCCAAGAGTGCCTTTGAAGCAGCCGATCGATCCCAGCCAGTTGGAAAAAACAGTGCTGTTGTTAGATACAACCTGGACAATGTCAAACTTGCTTTCAACCCGGATTCTTCCCTCTCGACCTTCACCGAACTCAACGGTACCTATCGCGGTCCCCTTAGCTTTCCTGGTGCGGGAATTCGCGGAGCCACTGTACTGGTCGTCACTGGTAAACGCTTTAACTTCATGCACTGTGATAAGTCACTGAGCGGCACTATCGTGGCCAGGCGCGACACCCGGGACGGTGCGGTGTACGACTTTTCTTTTGATGGCAAGAGTCCGATCAAAATGGTGACGTTGAAGGCAATCAAGACTGCCGACAAGCAGATCAAACTCACTAACGCTGCCACTGAGAAGAACTCCTTCTCGTTCGTGAGTTCACCTAAACAGCCTCCATTGACCTGTTTGCGAGGTATTAAGCTGAGGTAGGCCTTGGACTTTGGTCTTTGCCCTCTGTCGATTGGGCCTCAGGTTCTGTGGATTTCAGATCTCTTGATTTCAGATCTCAGTTACCCAAAACGGCGAGATCTGAGATCATGAAATCTTAGATTCTGCTAACGCCATTTGATCGCAGGACGAGAGTCGCTCCCTCAAGAAACCACACTCCCCTTAGTCAAAAGGACAGCAGCACTTTCAAGACCGAAGGCCAAAGACCCTAGACCAAAGGCCGGAAAGTTCAGTTGCGAAACTCCTGTGAGACCATAATCCCGCGAACACCGCCATCCATAATCCCAATACCAACACGTCCAAATGCTTTCTGCAAAATATTCGCGCGGTGGCCTGGCGA
>DATFRK010000994.1:0-7375 GCA_035263325.1 Pyrinomonadaceae bacterium
TAGTGTTCAATTCTTATTTTCGGAGGCAGGAGACCGCTAATTGACCACGGCAATCGAGCAAACGCTCGAAACTTATGGAATCGAAAACTGGGCCGCTGGCTACTTTGATGTAAACCGCAAGGGAAACCTTATCGTCCGTCCCGTCGAGGGAGATCCTCGCTCCGCGGACCTCAAAGAGATCATCGATGACCTTGCCAAACGAGGCATTACCACGCCCGTGCTGCTGCGTTTTCCGCAGCTGGTCGCCGCGCAAGTAAGAAAACTTCAGCGCGCGTTTAGCCGCTCGATACGCGAGTTTGATTACCAGGGCTCGCACATGTGTGTTTACCCGATGAAGGTAAACCAGCAGCGCGCGGTAGTTGAGGAATACCTGCGCGAGGGTTCTCGCTACGATTTCGGCCTCGAAGCCGGTTCGAAGGCGGAGCTCTACGCCGCGCTCGCACTCGAACAACCGGGCGACAGCCTCCTCGTCCTCAACGGTTTCAAGGATCAGGAGTTCATCGAGCTCGCGTTTGCGGGCGCGAAGGTGGGGAAGAAAGTCGTGATCGTGATCGAGAAGCTGAACGAGCTCGATCACGTGCTTAACGTTGTCGAGCATCACGAAGGCGCGCTGCCGATGCTCGGCATGCGCGTGAAGCTCTACTCGAAAGGCTCCGGCCGCTGGGAAAAGTCAGGCGGCGAAGCGGCCAAATTCGGTTTGACCACGACCGAGCTGTTGGAAGTGATCCGCCGTCTCGAAGAAGCCGATCGCGTAGACATGCTGAAGCTGCTCCACTTCCACATCGGCTCGCAACTGACCGACATCAAGCGCATCAAGAACGCGATGAAGGAGGCTGCGCGCGTCTACTCCAAGGTCTACCAGATGAACGTACCGATTGAGTTGCTCGACGTCGGCGGTGGAATGGCCGTGGACTACGATGGCTCAAAGACAGCCTTTGATTCCTCCGCCAACTATACGGCCCAGGAATTCGCCAATGATGTGATCTACACAATCAAGCAGGTGTGCGACGATGAAAACGTTCCGCACCCCACTATCATCCAGGAGTCCGGTCGCTTTCTCGCCGCTTACCACGCCATCCTGGTGACCAACGTTCTCGACGAGATCGAAACCGTGGTCGAGGACATCACCCCGATCGAAATCGACGAAGACGATCCACAGGTCGTTATCGAACTCGGTGACTTACGAGAGTCGATCACAGTCAAGAATTATCGCGAGTACTATCACGACGCCCTTGAGCATCGCGAAGAACTCTTCACTCTCTTCAACCTGGGGCTGATTTCGCTCGAAGACCGAGCCAAGGGTGAAGTGCTGTTCTGGGATGTGTGTGAACGTGCCGACAAGTACGCCCAACAAGCGAAATACGTTTCCGAGGAATTTGGTGATCTGCGTAGACTGCTATGCGCCAAGTATCTCACCAACTTCTCAGTTTTTCGTTCCGTGCCCGATCATTGGGCGCTGGACCAGCTCTTTCCGATTGTGCCGATTCACGGGCTGAACAAACCACCCACTGAATACACAACCTTGTGCGACATCACCTGTGACTCTGACGGCATCGTCGACAAGTTTGTCGACTTGCATGATGTGAAGCAGGTGCTCGAGCTACATCCGCTATCGCCCGACGGGCCCTACTACCTGGCCTTCATGTTGGTTGGCGCTTACCAGGAAGTGATGGGAAACAATCACAACCTATTTGGCGCACCGCATGAAGCCCATGTGCATATCGACGAAGAGGGTTTCCTGATCAAGAAGGTGATCCGGGGTACCACCGTGGGCGCGGCGGCGGAACGGGCGCGCTATGAACGGAGCTACCTGCACGATGGCTTCCGGCGGTTGATCAATCGCCGCGTCAAGGAGGGGGAATTGAGCGAGGCTGAAGGCGCCGAGTTAGCGCAATTTTATGAAGCCAAGTACGACGCCTACACCTACCTGGCGGTCAACGGTGGACGGCCGCACTCAAGGCGCAAGACTGATTATTAGTTGAACTGACGAACTTATCTGTACTGGTAAAAAATTGATTCCTGGAATTCTAGTTGGCGAGGTTCACAACCTGATGGTCACTCAACGAAAACCAAAAGCGTCGAAGTACCTAACCACTCCCACACGACCAATTCAGGTGGATCGTGATCGTTCCGTGGCTGGACTCCTGGAGAAGATGGAAGGCACCGGTTTTGGCGGCCGGCAACTGGCCGAGGCTCACCGCATCTGGCTCGACATGCTGGGTGATAACACCACTATCCTCGTCGCTGCTTCCGGCGCGTTAATCCCGGCCGGGATGAGACGTCTACTCGCCTACGTGATCAAGAATCGTTTCGTAGATGTACTGGTGTTATCAGGTTCGATGCTCTTTCACGATTTGCACGAGACCCTGGGACGCTATCATTTTCAGGCCCACCCCACCATGACCGACGCCGAGCTCGAGTCGGCACAAATCAGCCGCATGTGGGACCTGTTGGCCAGCGATGAAGAATATCGCGAAGCTAAGGAATGGATAGGCGGCTTCACTAATCAACTCGACCAATCACGGCCCTATTCACCACGCGAGTTTTTACACCTGCTGGGCCGAGAACTCGCCGAAATCGCTTCCGAAGACGGTGTCCTCACCTCTGCTTACAAGTCGCGGGTCCCAATCTTCTGTCCGGCAATTGCGGACAGTGGCCTGGCCGTAGGAATTGCCGGGGCGAGGTTCGAGAAGAAGAACAATTTCATGTTCGACATCGTCCAGGACGTGCTGGACATGATGAATGTGATGGCCCACGCGCGCATCTCGGGAATCATCAATCTCGGCGGCGGCACGACCAAGAGTTTTATCCAGCAAGCTACGCTCTCTTCGTTCTTACACAAGGAACATCATCACGGGCATAAGTACGCCATCCAGATCTCCACCGATGCTCCCCACCCCGGCGGCAGATCCAACGCAGTTTCCTTTGACGAGGGCCTGGTCTACGGCAGACTTGCGCGCGGTGCCCACACGGCTTACGTACCCTGTGACGCAACTATTGCCTTGCCCATCCTGATCACGTCGCTTTCGCAAACTGCGGCGAAGTATATGAAGGGACGAAAGCGACCTAATTTTACTTTTGGCAAAGATCTTATCGTCGAGTCTAGCTAACCCAAACCTACAGCTGAATCTTAAGAGTCAAGCAGTACTTCACTCTCAGTCTCAAGCTGCTTCACACCCGTATTAACATTCGCTCTCATTCGCCCCATGCTTTAAAGATGACTCAGTGAAGTTCTGTTGCAAGTCGCTTCATCGCAGCAAAGGTGGGACTGGCGTAGTACAACTTTCTGGGTGGCATCTTCACGAAGTTCGCCTCCCAGGAGAGAGCCATCATGCGTTGCGCGGTCGGCGGATGGGTGGAGAAGAAGAAACTAACTATCTGCTGACGTCGATATTCAACTTCATCAGTGTCTTCCTTCTGCTGACTCTCCATCCGCTTCAGCCAATCCGCCAACGCTAGCGGGTTGTAACCAGCCTTATAGGTGTTGTAGAAGGCGGCGCGGTCTGCTTCCAGTTCATCGAAACGCGAAAAGCCCAAAACACGCTCACCAACTCGCGCCAGTTTCCGCCTGCTAAGTTCTTCTGACAATTTTTGTAGCGCCAGGTTTACGTCTAGCGCCGTCTTGACTTTTCGAGTGCCAGTCAACCAAAACATCTGACGTGTGACTGTCTTTCCCGCATGCCCAAACTCGTCATGGGCAATTTCGTGGGCCAATACACCGGCAAGTTCGTCCTCGTTTTCCAGTGATTGCAATAACCCGAGACAGATGTAGACACGGCCGCCACCGGCGGTCATAGCATCATCCCTGTAATCATCGGTGATAATGAATTGGAACTGTTTCCGTGGATTCATTGATTGTGAAACGAGGTAATTGCCAATTGCCGAAACATAGTCAGATAGAACCTGGTCGCGTATTGGTGTCAGATGGGCCATTTGCTGGTTCTCGATGGCCTCGGCCAGCCAGACATCAGCCTGTCCCTTGAAGATATTGTGACCAGCGATCGGCTTCGGCGCGAAAATAGTTAAGTTCTTTCGCCGCGACGGAGGCTGCCAACTGCGCCTCGGTTCCTGTCCCTCAATGGAGACCAGGGGCAAAATGATCAGGAAGGCAAGGGCGAGGAGAATTTGGTAGGGAGGAAAATTCTTTCTCATGGAGTGGCTCGAATTGCAAAAGCCATTCCTGAGTTTCAGTTTCAACCTAATCAAGGGCTTGCCCGAATGAGGGAGATACCACCGACTTCAGTCGGATGGAGTTTCAACTTCTGCCATTTTTCTTCCCGAAGGCCGAAATTGAAGCTCCACCCGACTGAAGTCGGTGGTATCTCCAAGAGAGGAATTCGGAGCCTTTGACTAGGTTGAAATTGAAGTACCACCCGGCTGAAGCCGGTGGTATCTGATTTCTGACAGTCTCTAAAGCTGGAGGATTGTTTCGTATCCACCCTATTAAAGTTTACCAACCAGCGACTTGTCATCTAAGTGGCCGAATTTTGCCACCAGTGTCGGAAAATCCGGGACCTGAGCCTTCTACCGCCTGCGGACCCTCAGGTCAGCCACTGGAGCACTTCTTCCTCGCCTGAGCTGCGGGTACCGCCCACCACATGAATGAAGTATTCCTCCAGTGAAACTGGACCATGTTGCTCGCCATCTTCCTCGAGGCGAATTCCCTTCCGCAATTCATTCAGCGAGCCTGACGCGAGCAACTTGCCCTGGGCAATGATGGCGATGTCGCTGCAGAGGCGCTCAACGATCTCCAGCACGTGTGACGTAAGAAAAACCGTCAGGCCGCGGGCAGTCAGGCGCGACAGCAGATCCTTAAGCGTGCGCGAGGCAATCGCGTCAACACCCTCGAATGGTTCGTCGAGGAAAAGAATCTCGGGCCGGTGAATCAGGGCGCAAGCTAGCGACAACTTCTTCTTCATTCCATGCGAGTATTCGATGATCAGTTTCTTAGGCTCATTTTGCAGCTCCATCAACTCAAGCAATTCCTTGGAGCGTTGAGCAATGTCTTCCCGGCGCAAACCATACATCCGGCCGGTGAACGCCAACATTTCCGCGCCGGTCAGTCGCTCAAAGAGATTCAAGTCTTCCGGCACGACGCCGATCCGGCGTTTGACCTCCAGTGGTTGTTCGCTAATGTCCAGTCCCAGCACACGCAACTTGCCGCTGGTAGGGCCGAGGAGACCGGTGAGCATCTTAATAGTGGTCGACTTGCCGGCGCCGTTGGGGCCCAGGAAGCCAAAGAAGCTGCCACGATCAACTTGCAGGTTGATGTGGTCGACGGCAACGAAGCTCCCGAACTGTCGCACCAGGTTAAATGTCTCAACTGCCTTAGCCGGAAGGGAGGGACTTGGCTGCTCAAGCATGTTGGAGGTTGTACGCGTTTCGGGGAGGAAGCGTCAAGCGGGCGCTCCGGTAAAAGTCAACTTCTCGCCGGATATGATCGTCACTTCATTGGTCATATATCATTTGACATTTCTCATTTGGCCATTGCGGCCCAAATCTCAAAATGAGAAATGTCAAATGATCTATGGCCAATGATCTGACGGAGGAAACTTGTGCTCAAATTGCTCTTAGCCTCGGAGCCAGCTACGGGCATCATCCGCCCGCACACACTCCGGCAGCTGTCGGTGTGTACTCATGAGGAAGGCGTTAGAACTTGACCGTAGCGCGTTACCGTGCGTTGCTGCCAGCCGAATCATCCGTTCAAAGGGAGACCAACCGTAGTAATACCCGTCACAAATACTCAGCAACACATCGGCGGTGTGCTTCACACGATTTGTGTGTAACGACATGAAAATATTCGCGAGCGCATCCGGATATTCGTGAGAGTTGGTGCGTTCAAACCAAACCGAGTCAGAGGCAAACCCATCCTGGTCCAATTTTCCTTCAGCGCGAAGGCCATTAACCAGCTCTGTCAACTGCAACGGATCACCCACACTAGGTTGATAGCGATAGGATATCGCACCGGAATCTACCCGACGCTCGACCCGCGCGATCCCTCTCTGGCCAATCACCACCACGCCGTTCTTGTCCCGATAGACTGCAAAGTCGACCCCGGGAACTTCGGCTGCGCTCTTAGCCGTTTCCGGAATAACACCTTCATCCCGGCAGTAAATGGCCGCGTAACTGCACAACCCAAACGCCGGCAGGGAAAGATCCCGACTGCCACCTCCGGCCAACTGTGAGTGCAAATTGAACCCGCAGTATCGCAGATGGGTGGCCAGGTTGACGCGACGATTCTCTTCCAGATTCATGCCATGATCGGAAAACAGCACAATCTCAGTTTCCTCGCCGCAGAACGCCTGAATCTCCTTCAGAATCTTATCCAGTGTCTCCAGGGCAATTGCCAAGCGATCCGGACCCTGGCCGTGGAGTAGCCCGTCAGTTCCTTTCAGGAAAGCAAAGTAGTCGCGCGTCTGTGGCGCGCCGCGAAATCGTTCCCGGAAACGCTGCATGTCGGCACGCCAGACCTTGTCAGGTGCGACGTAGATCAGAAACTCGAAGGCCAGTGGCTCCTGGTAGTCGAGTTCGTCCATGTATGACGAGACAATCTTATCGGGAGTGCGACGCCCGATATATTTCTTGATCCCGCCCCTTTGTTCACGGGCATTACGATCGAAATACAAACTCTCGTAACCAGCCGGGGGTGAGGCACCAAACATTGCGGACAAGGCTACGTTTGTCATCGTGGGAAAGGGTGAGAGCAGCCGGGCCGGCGACGCAAAACTGTCGAACAGACCTCGACTCCTTGCCTCGTTGATCAGCGCGTGGGGTACTCCGTCCAGACCCAACAACAATCTGCGCGGACGCGTTTTGCCTGGACCATTACCTTGCATGTTTGCTCTATCCCTGCTCAACATCGGGTTTCGCTGTCTGCTCGCCTTTGTAAGCCTGGCGCAGTCCTTTCTTTGCTTCATCGTGTGCGTCGTAGACGTCCGGACGGGCCAGCACCTCTTTGTACTGCGCGAGCGCATCATCTCGCTTGCCGGCCATGTCGTAAGCACGGGCGGCGTAGAGATGAGCCATGGTAACCAACCCTGGCTCTGCATGATCTACTTTTGTGGTTGCCAAAAACTCCCTGGCTGCACGATCCGGTTGTCCGGCCATTAGCAGTACTTCGCCATACTTGAAGTGAATCAAGTCCATTGCTCGAGCGGCTGTGTCACGCACGGCGCGATCGCGAAGCAGATCGTCAAAAGTAGCAAAGGCTTCTTTTTCTGCCTGCACCGCTCCCGCCAAATCTTTTTCCTTACGTTTCTGTGCTGCCACGCCGACGAGTGCATCCGCGACCTCCAACCGGAAGAGATAGTTGCGCGGATACCTGGCACTGAGGTCTCGCGTTAAGGGCAGGACGTCCGCATATCGTTTCTCGCGC
>DATFRK010000995.1:0-5919 GCA_035263325.1 Pyrinomonadaceae bacterium
TACCAACGCCGCACGGCGTCACGGATCGGTTTCATGTAAACGTCGGGATCGCGTTCGTCGCCATAATCGAAATCAAAGAAGTACGCCAACCGCATCATTTCTCGACGGCCAAGCGGGAACACGTAGAAGTAGCCTCGCGCCGGTCGCAAGCGCCGGAAGCCGAACCTGTCTGAGCGCGTGTGAAAAGGACTGAAGCGGTCCAGCCTGATCTGGCCGCACGAAATTGGCGGCTGCAGATGCACTAGTAACGACGCCATCTCCGCCATCCGTTCATACTCTTCCGATGACTCCTCGGGAAAGCCACCAAGAATATTCCAGGAGCACTCAATGCCCACTTCTTCACACCAGCGCATCAACTGGATGTTTTGCAAACCGGAAACACCCTTTTCCATAAGACGGAGAACCTGGTTGCTAAAACTCTCGATGCCCGGTTGAATCTGCCGCATGCCGCCGCTATGCAGTTGGACCACCTGCTCGTAACGCAAGTTGGACTTCACCTCATAAAACAATTCCAACTGCATGCCGTTGTCAGCCAGTCGGGGAAACAGCGTATCGATGTAACGCATGTCAAGAATGTTGTCGACAAACCCGACCCGCTGCATGCCGTACTTGGTGGCTAACGTGATGATTTCGTCGTAAGCGCGCTCGGGACTCTTGCTGCGGAAGGCCATGGTGTCCCCGTTCAAGCCGCAAAAGGTGCAATGATGTTTTGCGCCCCACCAGCAACCGCGCGAGGTTTCAACCACAACATGGTAGATAGGGCCCTTGCCAACTTTAGAATTCTCCATTTGCGTGAAGTACTCGTCATAGTCCGGATACGGCAAGCTATTGAGGTCCTGAACTCCTTCTGACCTCGCGACCACAATATCTCGACCTTGCTTTAGCACTCCCGGCACAGGCATTGGACCATTGCGCAACAAACCATCCAACAATTTGGGAAATGAGATGTCTGCCTCACCGCAACAGACGTAGTCGATCCACGGAAACGACTGGAGCATTTGCAGGCCCATTTCACCTTCGCAGTTGGCGCCGCCAAAAACAATCAACGGTGGGTCGACCAGAGATTTTAGACGTTTTGCTACAGCGAGTGAGGCGCAAGTTTGATGAAACGTAGTGGTGAAACCAACCAAACGCGGTGAGTGCGCTGCGATGCGACGCGCGCACTCATCCAGGTAACTTGCCACAGCTGCGCGTGCCGCGACAATCTTCATGATCTGTTCTTCGGTAGCGTGCTGCGACAGAATGGCCGCTACGTACTGAGCCGCGTCTGGAATCTCACCAGCAAAGAGATCGTCAGCAAAAAACCATTCGCCGAGCACGAGATCGGGGGCGAAGGATGAGGAGATGTGTTGGTAGAGCTCCGCCCCGAGATCGTCGGCCAGCCGAATGTTGCAGTACTCGATCTGAGCGGTATAGCCCGACTGGAGTGCCGCCGACTTTAATAGACTGACACCAATTGCTGGCCTTCCCAGATCCGCGAAAGGCATCACGACAAAGACAATATCCACGTTCGACTCCTAACTAAGTCGCGCGTAGTCGCGATCCGACAGGCTGAATTTTTGGTTCGATGATTCTGGCCCGAAAACACTCATCAGCCACCAAGGCTGCCGAACCCTCCGCCACCAAGCAGGCCACCGCCTCCTGGTGCACAACCGCCACCACACTCAAAGGTGCAGGCACGAATGATGGTACAAGCACGAATGGTACAGCTGCGCACGATAGTACAGGCGCGGATCTGACACTCGTTAATACAGCCGCCGACACAGTCAAGGATGCAACCTGCCTGCGGCGACACTCCACCCGCAGCGCCACCTAGCAATGTGTTCACCTTATGAAAGGCTTTTAATTCATCCTCGGTGATATGCAACTTCGACAGCTTATCTTCAAGCTCCGCCACTCGCATTTCTAAAGTTTTTTCTTTCCCTTGGTCAGCCATTTTTCGACACCTCCGTTGTTTGAGATCAACGTTACTAAGTCAACTCGGTCTGGTGCGTTAAGACACCTTTAGCAGCTGTTATCTAACCCCCTTGCTGAGCGCGTGAATCAGCGTAGAAATGACGTGAAAGATCTACCGCAGTAAATAGGTTTCGGCTGCGAGGAACTGCGGCTTGATCGGATAGCGTGGAAAATACTCCCCCTTATGTGGAGTGTCAATAGAAAGCTTGGGGAGAAACTTTAGTGAGGCAAGCCGAGGATTGGAATACAGTAGAGTCCCTATTTCTTGACGGGATAAACAGCAGAACCAGGTAGTGGGAGCCACCTGGCTGCGCAAGTATTGACTGAGGACGGTCCATGCTATAGGACCATCTCTTTCTCTGAGCCTTTAGCGGGATCCTGCGCTCAAACTCGAAAGAAACACTCCTGGCTTACGCGAAACTTTCAATAACCTAAGAGTTAGATCGAGGACGCCGGTTTCAGTAATAGTGACTGTTCGCAGTTAAGCCTAACCATTTCTGCACTGGTTGGGCCCTCGATTGGCGCGAACAGGGCGCTGAAGTGTTGCAGTGGGCCATCGTTATCCGGTGGCTGCACACACCTTCAATTAACACTCCACGCAGTGAAGTGAAGCCAACGGCCGCCGGATACAGAGTATCGGTGCTTTGGTTCGCGTACCTGACGCGCTATTTCAACGCCCCAGTAAGCAGCCCGGCAACCTTGTCGCCGCCTTTCACTTGCACAAACTTCGACATCACCGGCACAAACTTCGCGGCCATGCTCGGTGACAGACCAAGCGACTGGAAAGCTCCCGCGACCTGTGCCAGGCGTCCATACTTGCCGGGAATCATGCTGGCCATGCTGGCAACATCCATGCTTCCTTCCTTCGGCTTGGGGGCGGCGCCTAGTAGACCGTCCATCCCTGGTACCACTTTGGCAATTTGGCCAAACTCATCGGGTTTCAATCGTGTCTTCGTGAGGCCAAAGATCGCACCGGCACCACCGATGGCCTGTTCGGGTTTGATTGAGAGTGATTTTGTTAATTGCCCTACCAGTTCCGGACTGGGATTTTTCAATCCCGGAACTTGTGCTGCAGTCGAGGCGGAGAGTAGCAACAGCAAGAGAGTTAGGGAAACAGCGCTGAATGCCAATCTAATCTGATACCTCATTCTTACTCCTTACGTCCCTGCGGCGGAACGCCGCGAGACCAAAAGTCAAGTGACGTTTGTTTCGGCAATTTCCTGGTTAAAACACTTAGGGTTGGGCGGGCAGTCGGGAGGGTCCGTCGAAAACTCTATTGCGAAAATTGCCTTCTGAGTATCGGCAAGCTATGAGTTGGTTGGGAAATTGCCAATCCGGCGGACTTGGTATTTTGGCCGGGGATGTTAGGTAGTGGCCTCGACTACGACTTCAACAAAACCCTAATTCCTTATTATTCAAACGCTCAGCACTGCACTTTGAATTGCCTCAGCGAGGGTCGGATGAATATAAATCGCGTCTCGAACCACGGTGTAAGGCGCAGCCGCGTTCATCAAATCCCCGTAGATATGAACAAGTTCGGCACCCTCAGCTGCCAGTACTGCCGCGCCGAGGATGAGGTTCGATTTCGTATCGATAAGTACTTTGATAAAACCTTCAGTCTCGCCAAACTCTTTCGCTCTGCTGTTACTCTTCATCTCATAGCGCGCTACCTTCACGTCTTTACCATTCTTTCGCAACTCGCGCTCAGTCATTCCCACTCGGCCGAGTTCCGGCTCGGTGAAAATCGCATAGGGCACAATTCGGTTTGTGGTGCGCGAGCCATCTCCTGAAAGCTGCGACAAAAGGATTCGATAATCGTCCCAGGAAGTATGAGTAAACATCGGTCCACCCCGGATGTCGCCCGCTGCCCAGACGCCAGGAACATTGGTCGCTAGCCGCTCATCCGTTTCTACGATTCCCCGCTCAGAAACTTTGACACCCACCGTCTCCAGTCCCAGAGCTGCAGTATTAGGTGTGCGGCCCGTGGCAACGAAAAGATGCGAAGCTTCAATGACCGAGGACTTGTTTTCCTTCTCCACAGTGACTTCTACTTTTCCCTGGTTAGTCTCAACGCGCTTCACTCTAGTGTTCAGGCAGAATTCAATGCCCTCAGCAGCGAGCACACTCTCCAAAGCTGAAGCTACGTCCTCATCTTCATGGCCGGCGACCTGGCCTGCCTCTTCAATCACCGTCACATTGCTCCCCATGCGACGATAGAATTGGCTCATTTCCAGCCCGATGTAACCACCGCCGATCATCACCAGATGTGCCGGCAGTTCATTTGATTCAAGCCAGTTTTCCGCACAGATAAAACTAGCGCGGTCCAAGCCTGCTACAGGAGGTATAGTGCTGCGGGTGCCGGTGTCGATGACCACTTGTTCGGCCAACACAAAATCATCGCCCACGACTAAACGAAACTCGTCGCTCTCGCGACCAACGAAGTGCGCCTGACCGGACAGCAACTTAGGATTATCTGTTTGCGCGAAGCGTTTCTGCAGGCCCTCGCGATATTCATTGGCGATTTCTTTGGCGCGCCGCAAGACAGCTCGAAAATCTACTTCGACGACTGGTATCTTTATGCCAAACTCTGATGCGCGACGTGCGAGCTGAGCTACGTGAGCCGAGCCGATTGCGGCCTTCGTGGGTGTACAGCCAAAGTTTATACAGGAGCCGCCGAGGTGTTTCTCCTCGGCCAAAGCAACGCGTTTTCCGGCCTTCGCGAGTTCGTGAGCCAGGGGAATCCCCGCTTGTCCACCGCCAATAATCAGAACCTCAAAGTGATTGCTCTCTGTCATTTGCTTTTCGCATTCGCAGTACTTGATATGCAGCGAGAATGGTCATGGCAATTGACGAACCCAGCCCAAGCCAAAACCAACCGGTAACTCCGACTTGGATCAGACCAGACCGGTCTGCGAATTTTAAACGTTCACGATTCATCAGGTAAGCGGTTATCAACCCCGAGATCAAGCTGACCAGCGACGCCAACTGCCGGCGCTCCTGCCATATTTGTACAGATCCCAGGACCAAGACGCTTAGCATCAAGAGCGGTATCAGCCAGAGTAAATGATCGCTGTCGCGAGCGAGGTCCACACCGCTCGCTGTGTCTCTGGTGCCACCACAACTGACCTGGATCCACGGCAGAAAAAAGCACACTAAGACGATTAGCGCTGCTGTTATTGTGCCTCGTCTGCTGTCCATAAGCCGCCGAATGACTGTCTCACAGCTTGTTTGATCCGCCCGAAATCGAAACAGCACTTCTATTTTTCGTATTACAAGCACACACGAATCCGCTGCTGACCTCGTTATCAAATCTGTAGAGGACCACGCTCCAAGCGTTCTATTTGGCCTCTGAGACCTTTAAAGTCTTGGAAAAGCAAGCTGCATACCGATTCTTACCAGTTCGGCGAGAAGTCGTGAAAGTGGTTAACGGTCAGCCGCCGTTGATTGCCGCCGTTTGCGTTCATTGAATAGATTTCAAAATCGAGGAGGCTGTCCCGATTACTCGCGAAGGCTATCTTTGCGCCATCAGGCGACCAGGACGGACGCACACTCGCACCACTGCAGTCGGTCAAACGTACAGGATTGGCGCCACTGGCATTCATGACCCATATCTCGAAGTCTAGTAGGCCAGAACGATTGCTAGCGAAGACGATCTTGGTCCCATCGGGTGACCACTCCGGCGAATCGTCAAGCGCCCAATCACGAGTAAGGCGAGTTACCCCGCTGCCATTTGCATTCATGACATAAATCTCAGTGCTCAATAGACCATCTCGATTACTCGTAAAGACGATCTTGCTTCCGTCTGGTGACCACTCCGGTTGGACATCAACTGCCCAGTGATTGGTTAGTCTCGTTTGACCAGTTCCGTCCGGATTCATTACGTAGATTTCTGGATTGCCGTTGCGAGTACTCCAAAACGCGATTCTGGCTCCATTCGGTGACCAGGCCGGTTCGTCGTCGAAT
>DATFRK010000996.1:0-7911 GCA_035263325.1 Pyrinomonadaceae bacterium
ATCTTTGACAACTAATAGACGACCGCCAAAGCCACCAGAGGATTTTTGATCAGGCGTATCCTCGACACGCTTTTGGTCCTTGGCCCATTGCGCGTGCGCCACGGCACTGGTTAACAGAATTACAGCCACTATTGCTACCAAAATCTTCATAATAGTAGTCCTTAACCTGACGGATATTCGGGTACTCGATGATTAGCCAGAACAGTCGAATCATAGTGGCCAGAATTGGCAGTAACATTTATCTCAAAGGCCAGATCTGCTGCGACTGAGGGCCACGGACCGATGAGGCGTAATCTCATCCAGCCCTTTCATCTCTGTTTCCGCGTCCTTCAGCAGCATCGTTCGTGAACATTTATGTGTTTTCAATTCGGCCATTGGTCCATAAGCATAAATGAGGTACTGCTTCCCATTCTCGAACCCATAATCACAAGTCGAACTGGTAATGGTGCCGTCGCCATTATCTTTAGTCCCGGTGAGCATCGTAATTTCTTCGGCCTCATCGCCCTTCCATATCTTATCCACCTTGAACTTGACTGTGAGCGTATCCATTGCGACTACCTCGCCTGAGAAGACGACCGTCGCTTTCTCAAACGCGGAAAGTCTATCTGCTCTGATCTTTTCTGGCGTAGGGTGCGGATCGATTTCGCACACACAGCCGAACGCCTCTGAGGCGGAAAGTGTAAAGAGGACCAAGGCGCAAAATATTGTCAACTGTCTCAACTTGGCACCTCCTTATATCCCCTACCCACCTTCATCGGCGTCCCTGAAGTTCAACGGCGAGCGACGAAGACGTATTCCTGGCTATCGTCAACAAATTGTTCGCGGGCGAAACCGCTGTATAGCGATTCCAACTGCAGACCCGCAACATCGATGAGCCCGAGCCATTCGTTCTTACTGGCCCACCAGAGCGAACTTCGTGCCCCCCGGTCCAGCGTGATATCAATGCGATTGTCGCCCACTGCATACCGGATGGTGTGCGGCACAGGCTCATCCTGATGAACCCCATCGACCTGCGCGGCAATCCGGTGGTTGAAAGCGAAAGCGTTCCACGCGAATCGGCCTGATGGCCGTAACGACGCCGCCACTCGCTCGAAGGTGCGGCGACGGTCAGCCCAAGTCGGTAAATGAAGGAGCGCACGAAACGGGCAATAGATTAACGCCGCCGGTTCGTCGAGAACGAAATCTCGCATATCGCCCTGCCGAAGTTCCAGCTCAACGCCCGCCTCTCTTGCTCGACCCCGTGCCTGGTCCAGCATTGCCGGGGAAGCGTCAATGCCTATGACAGTTTGGCCTGTCGCCAGAGCAATAGGAATAGCCACCCGCCCGTTCCCAATCGCCAACTCCACTACTGGACCGTGGGCCTGGACCGCCAGTGACGTATAGAAGTCAATGTCGGCCGTCATGTGAGCCGCCCATTTGTCGTAGTCGCTGGCGAACGCCTCGTCCCAACTCATCGGTTCATGATCCTCGATTGATGAAAACTACTTCACGGTCAGGAGATAACCGTGACGAGAGACGACTCCGAGTTGCTGCCGTTGCGGCGTGGGCACAAAAGTGACTGTGACTGGTCGATAAATGCCCGCCGCAACCGGTTTTGTTGGCTTGTATTCAATTGTATATTCCGCCCGAATTAGATCAAAAATTAAGTTAACGGTTGGTCCCAATTCAGCAGCTGACCTGGGAAAAAACGCGGCGCCACCTGTTTCCGCGGCAAGTGTTCGCAAGAGATCTGCCGCTTGCTTAGGCTGATTCTCATTCATCTGCTCGCTGCGGTCAGCATTAGGACTAAAGCTGATTACAAAAACCTGAACATCTACGCTTCGCAAGAGTGCCAGCAACTGCTCTAACTTGTAATAACTCGCGCGATCATCTCCGTCCGTTAATAACCACAAGACCCGGCGGGCATTTCTATCGGGAAACTTGTAACCAGCAGTGTGTTGCGCGGCCAGATACACAGCGTCTAACACTGCGGATTGGCCACCTTCGACAAACAAACTATCAATGCCGCCGTTCAGTCGTCTCTTACTAGGGGTGAACTCTTGCACGACTTCAATTTTGTCACTGGAAATGAAGCGGACCAGCATTGCTTGATCAGCGGGCAACATCTTCTCGACAATCTGCTTCGAGGTTGCGATCGCAAGTGGTAAGACTGACCGCAAACTTCCTGATGTGTCGATAACAATTCCATAGAAAACAGACGCAGGGCCTGTCGACGCCAGCGACACAGTCTGACTCGCGCCCTCCTCAAGCACTTGAAAATTCTCACTCTTCAGTCCACTAACCGGCACACCACGCGAGTCGAGCGCCATCACGTTCAGCCGCACCTTGCCGTCGGTAACGACTGATGTCGTTGGTTTATAAATCACGTTGTATAGATCTTGCGCCAGGTTCGGATCGAGCTTCTGGAGAGTGTTGTATTCCCCAGCCGCAGCTTTAACGTTTTCGCGGTTAGCATAGACCAAGCCAAGGTTGTAGTGGGTCAGCGAAGCGTTGGGGTCAAGTCTAAGCGACTGGTTGTAGGCTTCGACGGCTTTCTTATAGTCGCGTTGTTCGCGATAGGCAGTTCCAAGTTTGTTATAGGCGAGTGCGAAATCGGGCCTGTAGCGAATGGCCTGTTTGTAGGCTTCTATTGCTTTCTTAACTTCCTCCAATTCGAAATAAGCATCGCCCAGGTTGCAATGAGCAGCAGCATAGTCAGGCTTGAGCTTGACTGCTTGCGAGAATGCGACGACCGCTTCATCGAACTTCTCGCTGGCCATCAGCGCGAGACCCTGTTCGTTATATGTATTCGCATCCGCCTGCTGTAGCGTCGCTATTCTCGACGGGAAAAGGTTGACTAGTGAGAGTGCAGCCAATAAGAGGAGATAGACTAGAGTTTTATTTGGACGCATTAGCAATATCAGCCCTCCACTTAATTAAAACTCGGTCAGCAATTTTATTGTTCCCTCAACAATTCTATTCTCGTCAAACCAAGTGATCACGCGATATGTCAGGTTCAAATAAACGGCGGGCCTTAAATGTCGGTGCGACAAAATAACAATCCTTGTTCAGAATCAGCACGGCCACTTCCGCTAAGCCAACAGATAACGCATCCACAGATTACGCAGATTACACAGATTCTTTTCGACAAGCGGGGCGAGAACATCTCTCTCTCCTTGTTAAAAAAATCTGCGTAATCTGCGTAATCTGTGGATCTTGTCTTCTTCACAATTGACTTCCCTTGATTGCTCAACATCAATATCGCTTCCGGTATTTAGGTTCAATGAATCTTACACGACGCAACTGTAACGCGGTCGCCATCATTCACCTTGCCCTTCATGGAATGACCACGCGGACGGATCTGTACTGTCTCACCTTGCTTCAACTTTTCAATTGCGAACTTGGCCCAACTCATTGATAGAAAGTCATCTCAGAAGTGCTCCGGTGGCGCAAAGAAAATCGACGGGCGACTGAATACTTGTTTTGCATTAGAGAGTACTCCTAATGGCTCTGCCGAAATCATTGCGTCTTGTCCGGTAGTGGCGCGACGCCAACTCTCGGGCACAGCCTTACTTCAGGCTTCAGTTCGTACAGCGAGCGTTCCACGCCGTCCCTGAGTTGAAGCGCATCAAGGAATCTGACGATATCCAAAGTTCTAATTTGGTCTCAAGTATTTTTCAGCCTTCGTGCGCAAGGCGCTGGGCCCACCGACTGATTTCGCTAAGAAGCTTTTGAGGATCGTCTCTGCTCTTTGTTGCCTGCCTGCCAGCGCATGTGCGATTCCCTCCCACAGTTGCGGTTCGTTTGATGCTGGCCAGAGTACTGCCGCCTTCCGCGCCGCCGCTATCGCCTCAGCCAGATTCCCCTGTCCGGTTCTTTCGCGGTACTCCACGATGGCCCGAGCTAGCGCGACATATCCTGCCGGGTTCAGTTGACGAACATCAGCTTTAGCCCTTGCGATTTGTTCCCGCAAAGCATGCTCCGATCGACGCCGGCGGCGACAATCGACGCAGCGGATCGGAATCGAACAAAAGTTGAATTTAAGAGTTTCATACCAGTACTTCTGTTCCTCGCCGGAGAAAGTGAAGCGCTGGCCACACTGGATGCAATCATGGTCCTCATCAAGGTAAAAGTATTTCGGCACGTGATGCGCAGTGCAATATACCTGCTTGCTCACGTCACCTCGCACTGCACCCCGGGGCAGCGCAGGCTGGTAGGCAGGGTCATACTGCCACCACTCCCAGATCTTGCCATCGCGACCAGCATTCGCGTGACGAATGAGGGGAATATTTCCGAAGAGAGGGTGGCGCACGAACTTAGCTTCCGCTTGAGTATTCTTTTTTGCCTTGTGTCTCTTCTGCTTACGCTCCCTGGGAATGCGTTTATCAAGCATCGTGTCTCCAGCGCGACATTTGATTGGTACAAGTAACTCCTTTACTATACGAAGAAACAGCGGAGCATTTTATGAGCTGGAATCAACAATCTTTTCGCCCACAACAACAACCAGGTTCTTACATCCCATCGATAGCAAGCGACGAACGAGTCGGCGCATTTCTGGCCAAAGTCTATGGCTGGATGTTTGTCGGTTTGCTGGTAACCGCGTTCATTGCTTTTGCGGTAGCGTCTAGCCCGGCACTGATCACACTGATCTTCGCCACGCGGATTGCCTTTTGGTTGATCGTATTTGCTCAGCTGGGAATGGTGCTTTACCTTTCCGCTCGAGTAAACAAACTACAACCGGCCACTGCCGGAATCCTCTTCCTCATCTATTCCGGACTCGTGGGCGTGACCACGTCAATAGTATTGCTGGCCTTTACCGGCGCATCCATTGCGCAAACATTCATCATCACCGCGGGTATGTTTGGCGCCACCGCACTGTTCGGCACCTTCACGACAAGGAGTCTTGCAGGACTCGGGCACTTCATGTTCATGGGGCTGATCGGTCTCATACTCGCATCGCTCGTCGGACTCTTCTGGCACAACGACGCGCTACACTTTGTGATTTCGGTGGTAGGCGTAATTGTGTTTACTGGGTTAACTGCCGCGGATGCCCAACGCATGAAGCAAATGGCGGTAACGGTACCTGAAGATCGCGCTGGAGCGTATGCAGTCGTCGGAGCTCTAAAACTCTACCTGGATTTCATCAACCTCTTCTTCTTTTTGTTAAGGCTCACTGGAAACCGGCGTTAGTAAGGTCTCTAATTTGCTTCAGCGGCTGATGCGGTTCTTAATTCACCCAGCGCGCGCGAGCAACGCAAAAGTGGCGGCACTCCCACCAACCCGAGAAGCGTGCCAATCATCCACAACGCAATCTCCTTGTCTGACAGGCTGACGGAACCATGTCTGACAGCAGCCAGGATTGCTAGCACAATTATGCTGGTTGCGTACCAGTAGACGATGAAGAGGATGATGCGTCGAAAAGTATGCGGCATAACTGGCGGTGGTACGCGGATAAAGGTTACGCCGAAGTAGACGAGCCACGGCACCTGAACAATAAACGCCCAAACCAGGCGCAGGCGAGGCGTGGCCCCAGACAGAAAGGAGCTGTAGAGCACTGCCTGGGGAACGGCGGAAGCAACCAGCGGAACCAATACGAAAAAATATCTTGAGATGAGCTGGTTGTAAGCCTCCAGGTAGCCGCGAATTTCTCCAGCCGAGATGGTCCGCTCTTTCTCGTACGTGTCGCTCATGGTTAAAAGAACGCAGCGAGAAAGGCCGCTGCTTTATCTGAAATACCGGCGATCTTGTTCGTTGCCTGGCGATAGAATTTAAAGTTGAGCTCGGTCTCAGGCCGGCCGTCGTTCCAGTCGGAAAACAGTTTCAGCTCTGGCCGTCCCAAACGTTGCTTCGCAATTGCAGTGCGTCTCACGGTGATACTCACGCGCGGCGTTTGCCGGGCGTTCCCATTTTTCTTCCGTGTCGCTTTGGCCGAGGTGACAACCCCGCTGGCAATAAGGCCTGGGCCGCCTTCATTCTCGCTCGCGAAGACGAAGATCTTATCGCCCTTGGCGATCTGCTTGCCCCCATACATCGTCTTCTGGGCGTTAAAGGCAAACTTCTCCGCCGCCGGATCGCTGACCTCGGCTTTGATCGCGAATATCATGAGTTACTGATAGGTCCGCCCTTTGTGTTTGAGCCAGCCGGAGACGTGTCTACCTTGGGGATCGTGGTGCGTCCAATGGACCATACCGCCCTGAGCGTTCCAAACGTACTCGCCGTAGAACTGTATTTTATCGCCTTCCTGTAGCGTGCCGACTCGCGGTGCAAGATCGATGTTGTGCGCAATAAGAAGCGTCTGGCCTGATGCCAGGCGAACAATAAACCGTTGATGCCTGCTACCGGCAACGTCGTCGTCCAGTATGCGCGTTACCATACCTTCGCCTTCAACCTGGATATTACTGGTCCTGGTTTTGAATGCGCGCCCAATTTCACTGTCGTCACTGGCCGCAACGCCGTTGTGTCCTGGGAACTGGCTCGAACACCCAATGGCTGTCCAGATCAGGATAAAGATAATGAGTTTATTGAGGTAGGTCCTTTTAATAGTCACGATCGCTCCCACTGTATTCAGCCGCAAGCCGCAGCGCCGCAACCTTGGCGCCGTTCCAGCCGACCTGTCCGGCGAAGGTGCGGGCCCGATCGGCTACTGCAGGATCGAGGACCGCGCGAAGTGCACCCGTGAGGGAGTCCTCCGTCAAGTTGACGTGCGGTGTCGTGGTCCCAATTTCAAGCGCCGCGACTCGGGTGGACCAGTAGAACTGATCGCCGAACATCGGCGTGATAGCCTGGGGCACACCAGCCCGCGCCGCCGTGGCAGTCGTGCCGGCACCGCCGTGATGCACGACTGCCGCAACTCGCGGAAAGAGTGCATCGTGGTTGACGTCATCCACGGCAATACAATCCGGTGCGCCGTCCACGAGATCAAGATCCGCCCAGCCTTTCGAGACGACCAACCGACGACCCACATTTCGGGCGGCACCAACTACCAGGCGGCTCACGTCACCTGCGACCGGCATGCTACCGAAGCCAACGAAAATCGGTGGCTCGCCAGCCTGGAGGAATGCTTCGATCTCCGGTGTTAGCGGCCTGCTATCAACAAAGACCCAGGTGCCTGTCTGAAAGACTTCCCGTCCAGGCGTTCGCGGCGCTGGTCCAAGAACCGCATCGGCGGCGAGCCAGGTGTGATCGGTGAGGACATAATCGAGTACGTCATCGATGGGATTCATACCAAGTCGAGCGCGGTTGCGGTTGATGCGATCCAGTGCGCGCTCGTTCCACGCCTGGGCCGTGTCGCGCCAACGGTCCTCGATGCTCAAGGAGATTTCTTTGCCGGCCGCCTGGCCGGGAGGCGGTGGTGGAGCGAGGTCCGGCGACGGTAGTGCGACCGGGGCATAAACAGCTGTCACGCAACCAATCCCAAGTAGCTCGCCGATTGACGGCGCCGCATACTGGTGCGCGTTGGCACCCACGATCACATCACACCCGTCGACCGCGTTGCGAATCGTTTCAAACTGGTCGGTGACGAGGTCGGGCATCGATTCGCGCAGTCGCCGCAACTCCTCCGCGGTGAGAGTTGGCGTCGCCCGGGAGCCTTTCGCCGGCAAGCGCATCTCGACACCCATGGGAAACGCCTCTAGGCCAAGGCTTCTGGCCTGATCGACGAAATTGGGCGACACACACAGTCGCACCGCGTGCCCGAGATTTCTTAGCTCGAGCGCCAGGGCGATTGCGGGCTGCACATCGCCCCGGGTTCCCACAGCCGTCAACAGTGCTCGCATAATTTGCTAAGCCCAACCGTTGAAGTGGTAATGACCTACTTGGCGAGTCATCGAACCGGATTCAGTCCGCGCGAAGCGGACGAATTTCGATTTAGGATTTTCCGTAGAGCTTATATGCTTCTTTCCGCTCGATACGCTTCGCGCGAATCAGTCCATC